>JAGHDE010000187.1 GCA_021160085.1 Pseudomonadota bacterium
GGATATTACGGGAAAGATATCTTGTCGTATCATCAATAACAGGGGGTAAGGGTGCGTTGATGGAAACAATCTCTAAGGTAAATAAATTCTTACTGTATCTTCTGATGCCTTCTATTTTATTTTCTCCACTTCCATTCTGCTGAAAAATTAAAATATTCTGGGATTGATAAGTTTGATCCGGTTGGAGCGTTTTTGATAGATTTAAAGCTTTGTATTCCCAGTTGTTCATTAGTTGTTTCCTGTCATAACGAAAAGGTCAGATTGTTTCTAACCCATTTTGCTCAATTTTCTTTTCAAAGATGGCATGCTTAGCTTCAAAAGTGGCGGTGAGTTTTTCAAGCTCATTGAAAAGGACGTCAATGGATGCCTGGCAGGTGTGAATTGACTGTGAAAGTTCCACTATCTCTGTGCCGTTCTTCATTTCTAATGCCTTTAGTAAGGCTTTATTAAGCTGATTGAGCTTTTTTTCGAGCGCTTCAATATCGTTTTCAACCCGGGCTGTTTTTTGCTCGAGAGGTTTTAATATTTTGGAGCGTTCGGCAATGATATTGGATCGTTTGCGTCTCATCTTTTTTTTGTTCAGCTTCACTGGAAATTCTTTTTTACTGGAACTTTTCTGGAAAGAATTGAGAGCTGTTTCTTTATCTTGCCATCCAACCTTTTCGAGAAATCGCTGGTAGCTTCCCTCGAAGATATATGGAAAATCGTCTTGAAAAACTATAAGCCGTTCAGCAAGAGCGTGAAGAAATATCTCATTATGACTAACCATAATCACCGCGCCATCAAAGCTGTCGATGGCGGCGAGGAGAGCATCGCAAGATTCCATATCAAGATGGTTTGTCGGCTCATCGAGCAACAGCAGGTTGACAGGAGTGAGGAGAAGCTTGCCCAGCATCACCCTGCTTTTCTCCCCTCCTGATAGAACCCCGATTTTCTTCAAGGCATTATCTCCTTCAAACATCATAGCGCCGCAGATATTTCGGGCTTTCTGCCTGTCAACACTCGAATGTGAATAAAGCACTTCATCCTCAACCGTTCTGGTATCATCCAGACTGCTGATGTTGGTTTGTTCGAAAAATCCTTTTTTTATCCCTGGCGCGCTTATGATTTTCCCGGTTTGAGATTTAAGAGTTTCTGATAGAAGTCGGAGGAGCGTTGTTTTTCCTTTGCCGTTGTTACCGACTACAAAGATTCGATCTCGTGTCCCAACCCGGAGACTGAAATCATTTATGAGCGTTATTTTCGGGTTATAAGAAAACGAAATGTTATTGGCCTGCAAAACGAACTTTCCCCGAAAAGGACTGCTCTGAAAAGAAAAATCGAGCGTTTTAATCGTTTCAAGCTTATCCCGTTTCTCCATCTTTTCCAGAGTTTTTATTCGTGACTGGACCATGTTTGCAAGCCGGGCCTTAGCCCTGAATCGGCTTATGAAAAGCTCCATATCCTTTTTGCGCTGCTCATCATTTATACGAGTCTTTTTATAAATCTCCTCATCCTGGGCTGCCTGGCTGTAAAATTTTTTAGTATCACCTTTTATTTTACGCACCTTTTTTCGATGGATTCCGATAATATGGGTAACAACCTTATCCATGAAGCTTCTATCGTGAGTGATTATCATCAGCTCGTGGTGCCAATTGATCAAAAAACGCTCGATCCAGCGGATTGATGTTATGTCAAGATAATTGGTAGGTTCATCTAAAAGGAGCAGATCTGGTTCAGCTACAAGCACCTTGGCAAGGTTGAGGCGTACCTGGTATCCTCCTGAAAATTCATAGGGGTTTTGATGCATTTCTTCGTCGGAAAAGCCAAGGCCGGCAAGTATCTTTTCCACCTTCCAGTAGTGGCCCTGATCTTTTTCGGAAAGCCCGCGCATTCCTTCTTTCAGAACTGTATTCTCAGTAAAGTCAAGCTTCTGAGTAACATAGCCAATACGATAATGTTTAGGAACTGTAATAGTCCCTGCATCAGGAGATTCTTCGCTGGTAATGATACGAAAAAGCGTTGTCTTCCCGTGTCCGTTTCGTCCCACAAGCCCGACCCGTTCACGAGGATTAATTTTGAAGGCTATGTCATCAAAGAGCAACTGCCCTCCGAAGCTTTTGGTAAGATTATTTACGCTGATCATTGTTTTTATAAACCATATCTGTCTCCCCTTGTTTTATGATAATGTAATTTTACCAGTTTTAAGACAAAAATTCCGGAAGCAGGTCATCCTTATCTCCAGAAACCGTATTCAATATCCGATTTGCTTAGAGTTGCAGGAGATACGCTGAAGAACAAGTGAAAAGAGGGCAAATTTTGCTCACCAGGTCCAAAACTTTTCAAGATATTTCAAGCTCGGCCGGAGATCCTCTTCTCTATGGGGTTCAAGCGTAATGACCGGGGGATTTTTTCTTCTCGATTTAAGATAGTCAAAGAGCGGTTGGAAGTTTATGCTCCCTTGCCCCATTGCCAGATGCTCATCTTCTTTGCCACAGTTATCATGCATATGAAGCTGTCCGAGGTATGATCCCAGAAATTCCAGCCAGTTAACGAGGGGGACGCTGCTAAAAACGGCCTGATGGCCGATATCGAAACAGAATCCTGCGTTTTGATTTTTTAGATTATTGAAAAGAGTTTTGATGTCTTCGGGGTTGTCTTCATACACATTTTCCAGCATTAAGAGGCTGCCTTCATTTCCTATGCGTGTTCCCAGCCAGGACCACATCTTGAGACTGTTTTCAAACCAGATATCCTTTATAAAAGAGTATCTTTCCCTGTCATAGCCGACATGACAAACAACCGTTTCAGGTTTGAAGATCGGAACCAGTTGAAGCACCTGTTCAAAGCGATGCCGGGTTACAGCTCTTATAGACTTATCCGGAGATCCGGGGGAGAGATCAATAAAAGGCGCATGCAGGGTAATGGTGAGAGAGTGGTTATGGAATTCCTTTGCAATATCGGTGAAGTCGGACAGGGAATAGCGCTCTAAAACAGCGGCATCAAGACCGATTTCCGGATTCAACCTTTGTTTGATGAAACGGTTGAGATAGGAGTCGCAAAGCATCGCAAACGGAATGTTGACCTGAACATGATTGATAAGCAGCGGCATAACCAGAGTTTCTCAAAACGAATTTTTTTGCCAAAGGGAGGGATAAATATGTTATACTATCCACATTTGTTTTTTATTATAACATAATAAGAGACATATAAACAATACAATAAACGGAATGATGATTTTGATGAAAGCTTTTAAACATGGGAAGAGAGGTGAATGATAAACCTGCTGTAGCCTGCGAGCGTTGCGGAAAATGCTGTCAGACCAATCTCACCGCTTACGTTACTGACGAGGATATAGAGCGCTGGAAACAAGAAGGCAGAGAAGATATACTCCATATCCTGAAAAATGAGCGCGCGGTCTGGGCTGGTGATCGTTTAGTATCTGCAAAGGATGGACTGCCTCTTCAAAGCTGCCCGTTTTTGGTATGGGAAAAGGGGAAATGCTCCTGCGCTATTTATGAAACCCGACCCCGGGTGTGCAGGGAATACATTCCGGGTTCTTCTTTACTATGCCCTCAATTTGGAAGAAGGGAACTGACCCATGTTATCACATTATGAAGAGAAACCGACAGATGAGGAAGGTTTGTTTTCCTTAAGTTGCCTATGATATTGTTTTCATCTTCCGGCGCCAGCCAGAAACGTTCGCGTCTTCTGATTGGTATTATCATTGCAATCATTCTCGGTACAGTGATTGGCGGCTGGTTTCCCAATTTTGCCATGAAGGTCTCGATTCTCGGTGAGATCTTTCTGAATCTACTGATGATGCTTGTCATCCCCCTTGTTATGTTTTCAATGATTGTAGGTATAACCGGACTCGGAGATATTCGCAAGCTCGGCTCTATTGGCGGACGTACTGTCCTATATTACCTCATGACTACCGGGATTGCGGTGTTGATTGGGATAGCCATGGTTAATATTATCCAGCCCGGCAAGGGCATAGCTCCTGGTGAAGAACATCCCGAATTTGGTTATACGGTGGGGGGTGAAAAAAACCGGACCATATTATTACAAAATGAAACGTGGGAAAGGACACAGTATAACGACACGTACGTACTTGCATTGTTGGATCAGGATGTAAAGGGTACGATTGCATCGTCTTCTCATAATTCTGTCACAGTGAAGCTCTGGGAACCTCGTCAGGCCGGGGCTCAGGTTTATATTATCGCTGAAGATGGAACGCGGTTGCCATTTCGTTGGATTGAGCGACAACTTGTTTCTGCGGAGCCGGAACTTAAACCGTCAGGGTCTGGTGTAAAAATAAGCTTATCCATTGCCGGAAAACTACATGGAAAAGAGCAGGGAGAGGTCAGGAATATTCTAAAAGAGGTTCTAATTGGAAAAGAAGAAACCGGAAAGCAGGGAATTTTTCCCCGTAACATCTTCTCTGCTATGGTGAAGATGGATATCCTTCCCTTGATAATTTTTTCCCTTCTGATAGGAGCAGCACTCTCTGTTTTGGGTGAGCGAGTACGTTCTGCTATTGAAATTTTTTCTGCCCTTAATGATGCCATAATGCAGCTTGTCCACTGGGTTATGGTCATTGCTCCGTTAGGTATCTTCGGATTGGTGGCGGCACGGATTGGCCGCGCCGGAGGGTTCAGCGGTTTTATTCCCGAGCTCTGTTCGCTCGGAAAGTATAGTTTAACCGTTTTGCTCGGTCTGATGATTCATGGGTTTGTTGTATTGCCGCTGATCCTGAAGATTCTGGGACGGCGAAGCCCTTGGCTCTACGTCAAGGGGGTGGGAGCAGCATTGCTTAATGCTTTTTCTACCGCATCCAGTTCTGCCACTTTACCGCTGACCTTGCAGGGAGTGAAAGAGGAAAATGGGATCTCTAATCGAACCGCCAGTTTTGTTCTCCCTTTGGGCGCCACCATCAATATGGATGGTACGGCTCTGTATGAGGCGGTTGCGGCAATATTTATTGCCCAGGTTTATGGAATATCCATGAGCCCGGCCATGCAGGCAATCATTTTTCTTACGGCTACCCTGGCAGCGATCGGGGCGGCAGGTATTCCTGAAGCCGGCCTGGTCACGATGGTAATTGTTCTGAGGGCGGTTGGTCTTCCGGTTGAGGGAATAGGCTTGCTGTTGGCCATTGACTGGCTTCTGGACCGATTCCGAACTACAGTCAATGTATGGGGAGATAGTGTTGGAGCCGCTGTTATCGAGACTTTGGAATTGAGGCCAGAAAAGCGCCGTTAGTCTCGCTACAATTCAGGGACAGCAAATTGAATGATATTTTTTACTATTTCTTGATTGTAAATACCTATAAGAATAATCGATATTGCTACCGTCAAGGTGGGGACCAACATACTAAAGGGGGCTTCGTTGATGGTGATTTTTTTTTCTCCGTGTGAATGGTTCTGATCAGAATCGTGAAAGACGTATCCAATCTCAATTATCCGGAAAAAGAGAATGACATTAATTAAACTGGACCCCAGTAAAACTACTACAAACGACCAGTTTTGCGCAATAACGGCGCCTTGAATAAGGTACCATTTACTGAAAAAACCTCCTGTCGGGGGAACACCAATTATTGATAATGCAAAAATAACAAAAGCAATCATTGTTAAAGGAATTTTTCTAAAGCAAGCATGAAAATCGGATAAAGTATGAGATTTGAGTTTATAGGTGATAATCCCGGCAACCAAAAACAACCCGAGCGTCATAACCGCGTCATTCAAGAGATGGAGAATAGCTCCTTTAATGGCGATGGGGTTTGCCAGGCCTATGCCACCCACCATATAACCAACTTCAGCCACGATAATATAACATAACATCCTTTTGAAATCGGTTTGAGCCAATGCCATAATTGCACCGGCAATGATGGCCGCAATACCAACCCAAACCATTATTTTTGCCACCGGAAGCGTTTCAATAGAAAAGCAGGGTTTAAATACGGTGAATATTATTCTTATCATGACATAGATTGAAACCTTGGTCATTAACGGGGCAAGCAATGCACTGGCACTCGAAGGCGCGCGGGTATAGGCATCCGGAAGCCATACATGCAATGGGAAAAGGGCCATCTTTATAGCTATTCCAACCATGAAGAAAGCAAAGGCAACCAGAACTACCTTGGAACTATAAAGATCCGGTAAAATGTTGGCCAGATCCGCTATATTAAGTGATCCGGTGACCATATAAAGGTAACCCACTCCGAGCAAGTAAAAACAGGCTCCCACCGTTCCCATGATTATATATCTGAAACTGGCGATGAGAGCGCCTTTTTCGCCTGCAGCAATCAAGCCATAACCGGCTAAAGAGGCTATTTCCAGGAAGACATAAAGATTAAACAAATCACCCGTTATAACAATTCCCAGAAATCCTACCACCTGTAATAGAAAAACAGTATAAAAAGCGGTCTTTCCCGAAACTTCCTGTTCGACGCTCTTCTTAGAATAAATGGCCACCAATAATGCTACTGACGAAACCAGGACCAGCATAAGAGCGTTTAGGTGGTCGATGACATACTCTATACCCCAGGGTGGGGCCCAATTTCCCAAATAGTAATGGATGGCACCGGATTTCAACACTACCTGAAGCGTAATTACGGAGAAAACGACTGATGCGGTAAGAGCTGAAACAACCCAAAAGTAGCAAAGTTTCTTATTCAACTGTCCAAGAATAGGGGTAAGGAAGGCACACATCAAGGGGACGACTATAATGAGAATGGGCGCTTGATCTATCATCACTTTAGCTTCCTCAGGATTTCGTTTTCTTCCAGCGTACCATACTCTCGGTAAATTTTGATGATGATGGCTATTGCAACCCCCAGTGTTGCAACCATTACCACAATAGCCGTGAGCATAAGGACATGGGGCAATGGATTAAGGTAATGGCTCACCTTAATGGCATGTTCTGCTCCATGTGCATGTTTTATTATTGGCAAGGTAGCCCCACCTTTTTTGCAGGCTATAGAAACAAAAAAAAGAATGATCGCGGTCTGAAAGATATTCATGCCGATAATTTTTTTTACCAGATTATTTTTTCCTATCATGGCATAAAAACCTATCATCATCAGAACGATATACATCCAGTAATTATATTTGCTCACAATAAAATCAAACATTCTCACAAACCTCGTAACGGATTGTTACCCAAATCCTTTTTCGCTTGGTCTATAAGTCAGGAATCGGGAACCAGTTTCAATCCTGCCCCAGCGCATAGCATTCCGTTGCTTTGGAACGCATCATTTTACCAGAGCGGAAAATAAATCACCTGTCTGTCGCCTGCCTGTGCGTGCTCGCACGGCAGACAGTTGCTGGCACAGGCAGGTCATCTTCTGAGCCAGGTCTGGGCCAGGGTTTCAAGTATCCAGTTTACTAATCTTTCCCCCCAAGCTTCTTAAGAGTAAAATACATACCATGCCGGCAGTAAAGATGACGGTTGTTTCACCAAGCGTATCATACCCCCGATAGTCGGCCAAAACCGAGGTTACCATGTTTGGAGTTGCGGTTTCCTCCAATGTTTTTGTGATATACCGGGGGGAAACGTGAAGACTGGCTGGTGAATCTGGATCACCCCAGTCCGGCATGTCCATGGTGCCGTAAATAAGAATGGCTCCCGTTATCAATACGATGACAAGGCTTATAAGTTTCAATCTTTTGACCTCCTGGTAGTTTTAAAAACCGCCGTAATAAGCAGGATGGTTCCGATGCTGGCGCTGACCGACGCCTCGGTAAATGCAACGTCAACAGCACCCATTTGAGCCCACATTAAACACATAAAGAAACTGTAGGCACCAAGGATAATAACCGCACTTAAAAGATCTTTAATTGTAATCGCGGCCAGGGCACAGATCAGAACAAAAATAAGTATGATTAAGTCAAAAGGAACAATCATGTCATTTCATCCTTTTTCATCCAGGGCTTAAGCCCGGACTTTATTGCTGCCCGGGAGATTGCATGGGTGGCAGTGGGTTGAGCCAGAAACATAAATACGGCAATGAAGAGTATTTTTAAACTGGACAGAGTAAATCCTTCATAAAAAGCCAGACCGATAAGCGACAAAGAGACAGCCAGGGTGTCTCCTTTACCGGTTGCATGGAGTCTGGTGAAAAACCCCGGAAAACGTAAAAGCCCGGCAGTTGCTGTAATAAAGAAAAAAAGACCACCCAACAAAAAAAGTATCGAAAAAAAATGTAATATACTCATAGTAGTTATTTCTCCATCTCGAGATACTTTGCCGCCGCCAGGGTTCCAACAAAATTAAGAAGGGCGTAAACCATACTGATATCTACAAACATATCTGCCCGGTTATAGATAAACCCCATAATGAGCAAAAGAATCAGGGTCTTGGTGCCGATGGCTGAAATAGCCGCTATTCGGTTAAAAACACCTGGACCAAATATTCCCCGATAAAGAACGAAAAGGGTGAGAATACATAACCCTATACCAATGCCATAAAGAAAACTGATCATAATTCTACTCTTAAAGTCGAAAACTACTCTTGGTCTTCTTCATCCTTTGCTGAGTTTTCCGGTTTAGAAATGTTATAAAAAATAGAGACCATAACTGACATGACCGTCAATCCAACACCAGTTTCAATACCCAGAATGCCCAGTGAACGTGCAACAGCGGGATCTACGTTGAGAAGAATTGATAATTTACCATAATCAAGAAAGTTTCCTAAAAAAATCACGCAGAGGACTCCGATTCCCGCATAGATTAATACTCCGAGACTGGAAAATATGGTAATCCATTTTTCCGA
>JAGHDE010000103.1 GCA_021160085.1 Pseudomonadota bacterium
AAGATATACTATTAAATTAAATAATTTTTTTTGTTAAAAAAACATAAATTTAGTGCGGTTAGTTCAGCACAAAACATGTTTGCCCGTGGTTAAATCTATCAGGCAAGGAAGATAGGAGTTAAAAAATGTTAAATGAAATCGTTATTTCCCGAGCAATTATAGATCGCTTCTTTAAAAAATTATCTGACCACCTTGAATTAGATGTTGCCATAACCGGAGCAGGACCAGCCGGTCTGGTTGCCGCTTATTACCTGGCAAAAGAAAAAGCGAAGGTTGCTATTTTTGAAAAAAAACTTTCCATTGGCGGAGGAATGTGGGGTGGTGGTATGATGTTTAATGAAATCGTGGTTCAAGAGACCGGCAAAAAAATACTGGACGAGATGGGAATAGCGACTGAACTCTACCAGGAAAATTATTATACTGCTGATGCCATCGAAGCCGTTTCTACTTTAACATCCCAGGCAGTAAAGATGGGGGCGAAAATTTTTAATTGTATCACGGCGGAAGATGTAAAGTTAACCAATGATAAAGTAACCGGCCTGGTCATAAACTGGTCTCCGGTTGAAAGTGCAGGACTACATGTAGATCCTCTCACCATTGGTTCAAAATTTGTCATTGAAGCTACCGGCCATCCTCTTGAATTGTTGCATCTTATTGAAAGAAAAAGCGGGGGGAAATTACTGACCAAAACAGGGAAGATTTTGGGAGAAAAGTCTATGAATGCGGAAATTGCCGAAACAACTACCCTTGAAAACACAAAAGAGATCTATCCAAATGTTTATGTGACTGGTATGGCCGCTAACGCTGCTTTTGGTTCCTACCGGATGGGGCCAATTTTTGGCGGGATGTTACTTTCCGGCAAAAAAGTGGCGGAACTTATTCTAAAAAGGTTAAAGTCTTCATAATGTATAAGCCGAAAACATTATGTCAGTTATCTCGATTGTTTTTGGCAAAATTATGCTTTAATTTTATCATAGCCAAACCAACTTTTTCAATTGGAAAAAACTGAGTGATTAGTCAAACAGAACCGCAAAAAATTAATAAGGGCGGCAATAATAAAACAACCAATCTTCTCTTTGTGGGGGTTGGCGGCCAGGGAGTTCTTGTCGCCAGCAAGATTTTAGTGGAGGTCCTCTTGAAAGCAGGGTTTGATGTTAAAAAGAGTGAAGTTCACGGAATGGCTCAGCGGGGAGAAAGCGTGGTCAGTCAGGTCAGGTTTGGCCAGAAGGTTTATTCTCCCCTGATAAAAAAGGGGGAAGGGGATATTCTGGTAAGCTTTGAACAGTTGGAAACCTTACGCTACCTTGATTACCTCCACCAGGAATCTTTTATTTTATTTAATAACCAGAAAATTTTACCGCCTTCAGTATCCATGGGGGTTGAGGACTACCCCGAGGGTATATCTGAAAACCTGAAAAATAAATTTAAAAATACTTTTATGGTAGAAGGAATTCAGATGGCCAGGCAGGCGGGAAATATAAGATCCCTCAATATTGTCCTTTTAGGGGTGCTATCCAGATATCTCACCATCGACGAAAAAGACTGGGTCAACACACTTCGAGAAAAGCTGCCTGCGGCCCTGGCAGAAGTCAACCTTAAAGCCTTTAATCTGGGAAGGGAATTCCCAACAGAAAAAACTTCCGGCTGATTGTAAGGTTAAATTTATAAATACCCTCCCCTGTTTTTAGATATTCTGTCCTCTTTTCCGGTATCACCTTATCTCCATCCTGGCATCCAATGCCACTATGCCGGAATCGTCTCTTAGAACCCTCAGCGGGTTTATATCCAACTCTCTGATCTGAGGAAAATCTGCCAGAAGGTGAGATGCTCGCAGAATAGCCTCGACATAGCCCTTAATGTCTAATCGTTGCCGGCCTCTCGTACCACTCAGAAGGGCATGCGATTTCAGTTTTTTAACTTTAGCAGTAATTTCCTCATACCCAGAAGGACAAAATAGAATATTCACATCTTTAAAAACTTCCACATAAATCCCGCCAAAACCGAAAAAAACAACCGGCCCAAATGACTCATCCTGCTTCCCCCCGATAAACATATCGCAGCCTTCTTCTGCCATCCTCTGCAAGCCTATTCCATTAAACTCTGCGCCCGGTTTGTAGACGGATAGATTTTTTTTGATGGTCTGGAAAGCATCTTTTGCCTCCTCATCGTTTTTTATCCCAACTACGACTCCGTTTGCTTCTGATTTATGGACTGCATCAGGAGAAACCACCTTCATAACCAAAGGATACCCAACCTTTTTTGCCAGCATCATGGCCTCAGTTTCATCTTTTGCCAGCCAGGATTCAGCAACCGGAATCCCATACCTCGTTAACAACTCAAGTGACTCCTCTCCCCGAATACCTTTATGGGTATCTATCCAGTCTTTTGCGGACCGCAGATATACATCATCAAGTTTTTTTCCGGTTACAGGTTTATCTGCTTTTTTGGTATAAAAATCTCGCTGCGCTGCCAGTGCCCGGATCATTTCTTCCGGACTATCAAAGACAGGAAACTTAACATTTTTTTTGATATTAGTAAGAGTGCCGGGCATACCAAAAAGGCAAATGCCTGCTGGTTTTCCGGATGAGAGAATTGCTTCCCCTATCTCTCTGGAAATATCTGTCTTAAACATTTTAGTAAAAACATCTTCTCCCATAGGCATATGGGGCCATTCGCTCACATAAACGGCCCCATCAACATCCTCATTGTTCATGACTGAAAAAAATACCTTAGCCGTCATTTCAGGATCGTACAAATTCCCCATGTCAAGGGGGTTTGAAAATTTGATAACTCCCGCAGTGGCATGTTTTTTCAGTCCCCGGTAAAAATCGTCTCCTAAATCGGCAAAATCAAAACCAGCATTTTCACACAAGTCAGCAGTAAGAACCGAAAAACCACCCGCCGGGCTCATCACCATGATGCGGTTTCCCTTCATCGGCGGCAGCTTAAATGCCTTTGCCATTGCTGCAAAATCATGAAAATTATGAATTCGTATTATGCCGGCTTTATCCATGGCAGCATCAACGATATCTTCATCGTTGCTAATGGCCGCAGTATGGCTCATTGCCGCTTTTTTTCCTGTTGATGTGGTGTTCGCCTTTAACAGTATGATTGGTTTGTCTATCTTGGTGGCAACCTCTATAAGTTCCCTGCCCCGACTGGTGCTCTCAAGATAGAGACAAATGATTTTCGTATCCGGATCAGTCCCGAAATATTCAAGAAAATCGATCTCATCCAGGTCCACCTTATTCCCTATACTGGCAAATTTTGCCATACCGATATTTTCTCCCATAAGCAGACCTAACAGTATGACACCTATTCCACCGCTTTGAGAAACAATTGAAACTTCCCCAATCGGGGGTTTATAAAGAGGTAAAAACGGCAAACAAAGCCCGTTTACGGTGTTTGCCACTGTCAAAGCATTAGGCCCCACAAATCTGACCCCATGCGTTCTGGCGTTCTGCAACGTAAGATCAGCAAGCCTGTCACCTTCTTCATTATACTCAGTAAATCCTCCTGACGAGATAGCCATTCTTTTTATCCCGAATTTTCCACACTCTTCAACCTGATTGGGAACCAATCGGGCCGGTATCAGGAATACCGCCAGATCCGGAACTTCAGGAAGGTCTTCAATAGAGCTATAGATCTTAACGCCGCTTATATAAAAATCCTCACTCCGAGGATTAAGGCCAAATATCCTGCCCCTATACCCCCATCTTAACAGGTTCTCAAGAACCACCCGCGATATATTATTAGGCTTAGAAGAAAGTCCCACAATAACAATCGATTCTGGATAAAATATCTTTTTCATTTCTATTTTTCCTTTATACAGAGACTGCTGCCCTCTTTATTTGCGATGCAAGGCCGTATCTTTCTTCTTCAGGGAATCCTTTTGTTATTCTGTAAATTTTCAAACAAAGCCGACAGGACTTTTGCCAAACTTTCAACTCTTTATAATTCTTAAGCATTGAGCGCCGATGCTTAAACTTTGTGTCACTCGAACCCTTGAATCCTTGTCCCCTTCAATTTTTAAGATCCTTATTTCTTTACGGATAATATTCAACAGAAATAGCTCGTTGATCAGTCTAATAGTTACCTTAACAATCTATCATTGTCAAAATCATCTCAATCTCTTCAATTCGTTTAAACCCGGATTTTGCGGCAGGTATCGTAGCGAGACGTATAAAACCTCAGCGAACCGCGCAATTGGAGTAATTTTGTAACGCCGGCATATCCTGAGCCTCATTGACAATTTATACCCTTTCTGATATTGAACTAAACCAGTCTATTACAGCAATAGGCAAAAACACCTTCGTTTAAGCGAAGCGGGTAAAAAATCCATCTAACTTATAATTCCTTATGAAAAACCAGTGGATCTGACAACATTGAAGGCCATAATTTTAGGAGTTTTACAGGGCCTGACCGAGTTCCTGCCAGTCAGCAGTTCCGGCCATTTTGTCCTGGTTCAACATCTTTTCGGCATTGCCAATCCCGAGCT
>JAGHDE010000052.1 GCA_021160085.1 Pseudomonadota bacterium
ATTTAAGAGATAATGACCCAACAAAAACATTCTGCGGACAAGCCGCAGATGTTCTCGCAAAAGATCGGGTTGAGATTGGGTAAGGTCAATCTAAGCAAATGTAATTCTTAATAAATCTGCAAAATATATCAGTATTTAACCCTTATAATGCCCTTTTCAGGGGCAAAAAATAGATACCGAAAAAATGACTACAAGAGCAAACAGATCCCGATACAGTTTTGGCGAAGAGATTGCAAACAGTATCAGCCACGGTATTGGGATTATTCTCGCCATAGCCGGGCTGGCAATTTTAGTGACATTCGCCAGCATCTTTGGAACTGCCTGGCATATTGTAAGTTGCAGCATATATGGCAGCACGCTGGTCTTTTTGTATGCCGCCTCGACACTCTATCACGGTATCCAACAACCCCGTGCCAAAGCCGCTCTGAAAATTTTAGACCATTCAGGCATCTTTCTTCTCATCGCCGGCACCTATACTCCCTTTACGCTTGTAAACCTTCGAGGACCATGGGGATGGTCTCTGTTTGGTATTATCTGGGGACTCGCCATGGGGGGAATCATTCTCCAAACAACGAGGTTTCGACATTCTTCCGTAGCGTCGGTCATCCTCTATGCAGCCATGGGCTGGGCGGTGGTTGTGGCAATCAAACCTTTGCTTGCCGCAGTTACATCTGGCGGTTTGGCGCTGTTAGTGATTGGTGGATTGTCCTATACGTTTGGGATTGCGTTCTATTGCTGGCACCGGCTTCCTTATCATCATCTTATTTGGCATTTGTTCGTATTGACCGGAAGCATTACTCATTTCTTTGCGGTTCTTTTCTATGTTGTGCCAATTTCCAAGTAGCGATCACCCCCACTGCACCGGATGGCGACAACCGACAGAGAGTTTTTGTTTGGCAGAATTTAAAGAGGTATTATGAAAAAAACCGATGCCGACAGTATCATAGCCGAGGCCCACAGAAATCTCCAGCAGCGCGAACGGGGCTACCGAGAACAGGCACTAAAGCTGTTCCCCCATGTCTGCGGCCGTTGCGGGCGGGAATTCAGCGGGAAGCGGGTGCGCGAGCTAACCGTCCACCACAAGGACCACAACCACGACAACAACCCTCGCGACGGGAGCAACTGGGAACTGCTGTGCCTCTACTGCCATGACGACGAGCACTCGCGTCTTGAGGATGCCGAATATTACGATTACTCGGCGCCCAGCGAACCTCCAGAGTCTTTTTCCTCCGATTTCAAACCCTTCGTCAGCCTCGACGCGCTGCTCAAACAAAAAAACAACAAATAGAACGCCGCCTTTTAGGAGTAAAGAGAGCCCATGCAATTATGCGTTTCTGGTATCGTATCCGTAACGTTATATTTGTTGAAACCGCTTGTTTAAGCGGCATTCCAGACCATGGGGCTGGTCTCATGCCTTAGCGTTTCACGGGAGGGGACTTTTTCAGAGGCAGATTGCTCTGAAAGTAATCACACAGTTTATGGAGGCTGCATTTCTCGCAGAGAGGTTTTCGGGCTTTGCAAATGTAGCGTCCATGAAATACAATAAGGTGAGAAACATCAATCCATTGCTTTTCAGGGATAATTTTCATTAAATCAAATTCCACCTTAACAGCATTGCTGTTTTTGGTGAGGCCGAGACGGTGGCTCAATCTAAGCATGTGAGTATCCACTGTAATTCCAGGAACCCCGAAAGCGTTTCCCAAAATCACATTAGCGGTTTTACGTCCGATGCCGGGGAGGGCAACCAAGTCCTCCAGTCTGGCTGGAACCTTTCCTCCGAATCTTGTGATAAGCTCTTGGGCGCAGTTCCTGATCATCCGGGCATTGTTTCGAAAAAATCCGGTGGAACGAATATCATCCTCTATTTTTCCAGGAAGTGACTCAGCGTAATCCCTTACGGACCGGTATTTTTTAAAAAGACTGCTGGTAACTTTATTGACTCTTACGTCAGTACATTGAGCTGAAAGAATGGTAGCAATTAGAAGCTCCAGAGGATTACCATGCACCAGCTCGCACCGTGCATGAGGATGCATTTTTTTTAGAAGGGGGATGATCTTTTTTGCTTTGCTTTTTTTCTTGTCAATGTCCACTGATGCTTCTTTTCGTAAACATGGCTTAAAATTGTTCGATCTCATCCACGGATTTTGGCAGAGCAGAAGTCAAAACCTCGTGCCCTTCGGTAGTGACCAGGACATCATCTTCTATCCTGATTCCGATGCCGCGCCATTTTTCTTCTATACCTGGCTGACCCTCAGCGGGCTGAGTGTCAGGCCCAATATAGATACCCGGTTCCACCGTGAGCATATTGCCGGGCTGAAATTGTTTAGAAGCCTCCCCTTTCTGATAAAGCCCCACATCATGAACATCCAACCCGATCCAGTGACCAATGCGGTGCATGAAAAAAGGTTTATACTTTTCTTCGTTGATCAGTTCTTCAACATCGCCGGAAAGTATTCCCAATTCAACCAGTCCCTTGGTAATGACGCGCACTGCGGTTTCGGTTGCTCTCTGGTAAGTGTTTTCGGGTCGGACTTTGGCTATCGCCTGTTTCTGAGCTTCTAAGACTATTTCATAAATCGCTTTCTGTTCCGGTGTAAATTTTCCGCTTACCGGAATTGTACGGGTGATATCAGCAGGGTAGTAACCATATGAACAACCCGCGTCTATCAATATCAGGTCATTATCGCGCAGTTGCCGATTATTCTCAGTATAATGCAAAATACAGCTTTTGGGACCAGATGCCACAATCGTGGGATAGGCGGGGCTATCAGCGCCATTCCGACGAAAAACATACTCTATCTCAGCCTGAATTTCATACTCGTAACAGCCGGGGCGTATGGTTTTTCGGGCATGGGTGTGAGCTTCTATAGAGATAGCTATTGCCTTCCGCATTAGGTCTATCTCCGCTCGACTTTTGACCATGCGCATAGGATGAAGAATTGTCCCTGAATCCTGGATGGCGATTGGTCCTTTCCCGCGTTTGGGATATTTGTTTATCTGCAGTTGCCAGTGTCTGAGAACCTTTTCATTAAAGGCGCGATCCCGGCCAAAATGGTAATATATCTTGTCCGCATTTTCTAAATATTGGGGAAGTTTTTCATCTATCTCCGTGATCAGGAAAACCTCATCTGCTCCGTAGACCTCTTTAGCTTCCTCCACGCTGGGCCGTTTACCGGTCCAGATTTCCTGGTCGGGATTTTCAGGCTGAATAAAAAGGACAAATTGGTGCTTATCGTGGTGCGGGGCTATCACTGCCACTGCTTCCGGTTCTTTATAACCAGTGAGATAGAAAAAGTCACTATCCTGCCGGTAAGGGTATTCAACATCATTGTGCATAATCGCCACTGGCGAACTGCGAAAAACAGCAGTGCTGTTGCTGATCATTTTCATAAAACGTTCACGACGCTGGCGGTGCTCTTCTTTCATCTTCATAGCAGACTTCCTATCAACTATCTACAGGTTGGAGCCCAAATCCCTTTTAAAGACCATTAAAAGGGATTTTCGGTTGGGCAACAATTAATAATATTATCTGAAATTTAAAGGTAAAAATCAACCGCTTAAGAAAGAAGATACCTCTTTTTTAAAATCATGGTATAATAACAAAGCTTTGCAAAGTTCTCAGTTTATTGAACGCTTGGCCTTTGGGGGTGGCATGAACGAACATTACGACGCTGATCTGCCAGTTGAGCTTCCCATTGAAGATACTATTGATCTTCATACCTTCTTACCGAAAGAGGCTCCCTCTCTGCTGGAAGAATACTTTTTAGAATGTAACAAGGCCGGTATCATTGAAGTCCGGGTAATCCACGGAAAAGGGAAAGGGTTTCTGAGAGAGAAGGTTCACTCCTTTCTCAGGAAATCCCCTTTGGTGGACTCTTTCCGTCTTGGAGGTCAGGGTGGAGGAAATTGGGGGGCAACAGTGGTTGTTCTGAGAAAAAAATAACCTGTTCAACAGGAGGTAAATAAATGGCTGATAATAGATGGAAAGGGAGTTTGTTTGCTGAAGTTTTTGATGATTTTATTCATTGGGCAATAACAACCTCTTATTTTTTTTGCGATGAAGAAAACAGTATCTTTGTTATAGCGGACCCTAATTTAACCGGGGAAGAGATAAAGTTAAAATTAAAAGGTTTAACAGAATCAGGTAGAATAGAAGGTATGGAAGAAGAGGTTAAAAATACGAAAAAAATTTTTTAGACAAAGATTTACTTTTTACAAATTTTGTCAGCGGTTAAAAAGAGAAAAGGAGCAATGAAAGCAGGTTTTATTCAGTTTAAGCCACTGTTTGGGGAGATTGATAAAAACTTAAGAAGGGTTGAAGAACTTATCCATGGATCCATGGCAGAGCTTCTGGTTCTTCCCGAGCTTTTCAATACCGGGTATCTCTTTACCTCAAGGGCCGAGGCCTTTTCCCTGGCTGAAGAAATACCTGGGGGGAAAACAACACAATGGCTATGCGAAACAGCAAAAAAAGAGAATCTATTTATTATCGGAGGTGTTG
>JAGHDE010000058.1 GCA_021160085.1 Pseudomonadota bacterium
AACTAAATCCATGTTTATTGAGAAAATCATAATCGATGGATGCTCCCCCTTCTTCTTTCTTTGGAGTTAATTCTGTCTGCTGAACAAATTTTTCTATATATTTACCGATAATATCACCCTCGATATTGATCCTATCCCCTGTCTTTTTCTTTCCAATGGTAGTAATAGCAGCAGTATGAGGAATAATTGCCACTGAAAAGGTAGTGTCCCGGATATCATTGATGGTAAGACTGACCCCATCCAACCCCACAGATCCTTTTTTAACCAGATAGCGGACAGTCTCTGGTGAGGTTGCTATTGAAATCAATATTGAATTCTGCATTTTAGCAATCGTTTTAATAACCCCTATTCCATCTATATGTCCAGTGACCAAATGCCCCCCCACCCTATCTGAAAGTCGCAATGCTCGCTCTAAATTGACCGAATCGCCCCGTTTCCGTTCACCAATGGTTGTTATTTGCAGTGTTTCAGGAGAAACATCCACCGTAAAAACGTTACCGTTAACAATTACTATGGTAAGGCATACTCCATCAACTGCAATGCTCGCTCCGACGTCACTTCTCGTAAAATCCAGACGAGACTTTATCCTTATTTGAAAGGAGCTTCCTTTCCGTCCAATTTCAATAATATCACCCTTATCTTCAACCAGTCCTGTAAACATCGTTTTTGCCTTAAAAATTTTTTTAAATCAATGACAATTTTAAATCAAGACGGTCCCCCACAAAGCATTAGTGACAACATATTTTTCTGATAATATAACATAATTTTTTATATTTTATCAGCAAAAAAAATGTCAAGGAAAATTCTAAACAAAAAAACGGGCATTGCGCTGAATTGTACTTTGTGACGTCCCATCAATCCGGGAACAAAAGGGGAAGACCATCTGCCACCAGAAACCCCTCTCTGGTAGGAATAACCCTGCCTCCTTGAATTTTAACCAGCTTCGATTCATGTAAGTCTTTTAGAATCCCCTCCCATTGTGGTTGGTTGTGGAAAAACCCGCAATCAATCCCTTCCCTGGTTCTAAAACCCAGATAGAGCATTTCAAGCCGATGCTGCTCTGCCGAGAGACTCTCGGTTCCGCCAACCGGCAATTTACCCTCGCCAAGAGCCTGGCAATAGCTGTCGATAGACCTTGTGTTCCACCATCGCTCCCCCCCCTGGAATGAATGTGCCGAAGGGCCAAGACCCAGATAAGGGACATGGCGCCAGTATTTGCAGTTGTGGCGGGAAGTGTATTTTAATCCCCTTGCATAATTAGAGATTTCGTAATGGATATATCCGTTTGTTTCCAGGAAGCTTGAGGTAAACAAAAAAAATTCTCTTTCCTTATCTTTCTCCATTGCTCTGATCCTACCCTCTGCCAGCATTTTTCCAAACGCTGTCCTTTCTTCGAATGTCATCTGATAACACGAAAGATGTTCCGGCCTAAAATCAAGAGAGCGTTTCATGGTCTGAACCCATCCCGATTCCGTCTGCCCTGGAAATCCATACATCAGATCCACTCCTACGTTAGCAAACCCTGAGTCCCTGATCCACTCCAGCGCTTTCTCCGCCTGGAGGGCTGTGTGCCTTCTTTGTAAAAAACGAAGTTCGTTATCATCTAAAGATTGTACCCCAAGGCTGATACGATTTATTCCTGTCTCCCGAAAAAATTTTACCTTTCCCAGCGTTATGTCGTCAGGATTTGCTTCTATGGTAATTTCGGTATCAGGAGAAAAACTGAAATGATGGAAAAGACAATCCATCAATGTGGTCAATTCGTGGTCATTAAGTAGTGTCGGGGTACCTCCGCCCAGATAAAGGGTGTCAAAGGTGACAAAGCGGTCTTCATAAAGACAAATCTCTTTTTGAAGCCCCTCAAGCCAGCAAGAAACGAGTGAAAGGTCGGTTGCAGAATAAAAATCACAGTAAGGACATTTTGTCCGACAGAATGGCACATGAACATAAAGACCTGCATATTCATTATTACTCATTGTCAGACTTTAATACCGCCACAAAAGCGCCTTGGGGAATCAAAACCGAACCAACCATTTTCATCCGTTTTTTTCCTTTCCTCTGTTTTTCCAATAACTTTCGTTTTCTGGTTATATCTCCGCCATAGCACTTGGCAGTAACGTCCTTTCGGAATGCTGAGATGGTAGAACGCGAGATAATTTTTCCCCCAATCGCACCCTGAATGGCAATTTTAAACTGATGCCGGGGAATTTCTTCCTTTAGCCGGTCACATACCTGCACAGCCCAATGTCGTGCCCGATCGCGATGGACAATGAGCGATAAAGCATCAACCTTTTCACCATTTACCAGGATATCCAGCTTCACCAGATTGCTCTCCCGGTATTCAATAAGCTCATAGTCAAAGGAACCGTATCCCTGGGTAATGGTCTTTAGCCGGTCATAGAAGTCAACGATTACTTCTGCAAGTGGCATTTCAAAAGTGATTTCAATCCGTCCGGGCGTGGGATAGCTGAAGTGAGAATTAACCCCGCGGCGTTCCCGGCAAAGCTTCATCACCGCACCCATATAACGTTCCGGTATGAAGATGGTTGCCTTTATAAAAGGTTCTGCTGAACTTTTGATCTCAATGGGATCCGGATAATACTGCGGATTATCAACGGTAACGTTAGTGCCGCCATGGAGCGCAAACTGATACTGGACACTGGGTACAGTCATGATAAAGGACTGATCGTACTCCCGCTCAAGTCTTTCCTGGACAATCTCCAAATGAAGCAGGCCCAAAAATCCGCACCGGAAACCTTGACCGAGAGCGACAGATGAGTCTTTTTCATACACCAGGGCGGCATCGTTAAGTTTGTATTTTTCAAGTGCTTCCACAATGGATTGATAATCCTCAGTAGAAATGGGGTATATGGAGGAAAAAACTACCGGTTTTACCTCCTTGAATCCAGCAAGAGGCCCTGGGGCGGGATTAGAATCAAGGGTGACCGTATCCCCTATTCTGGTGTCGCTTACGGTCTTTATCCCGGAAATGATATAACCAACTTCCCCGGCAAAAAGCTCTTTTTGCGGTGCTCGGCTCAACCGAAAAACGCCTACCTCTTCCACTTTATAGGTGGCATTGTTGGACATAAGCCGAATAGTATCACCCGGCCGTACCGATCCGTCAAAAACGCGGCAGCTTATAATAGTTCCCCTGAAAGAGTCATAGTTAGCATCAAATATAAGTGCCGTAAGGGGTTTGCGAACATTTCCGGCAGGGGGTGGAATCTGTTTTACTATAGCTTCAAGGATATCTTCAATGCCTATCCCTTCTTTGGCTGAACACAAGATGGCCTCTTCAGGATTGAGCCCTAACTCATTTTCGATCTCTTCCTTAACCCGATCTACATCCGCGGAAGGAAGGTCAATTTTGTTAATTGCCGGAATAACAATCAAATCATGTTCCATTGCCATATAAAGATTGGCTAATGTCTGGGCCTCCACGCCCTGAGATGCATCTATGAGAAGCAGCACCCCCTCACAGGAGGCAAGGGCACGGGACACCTCATAGGTAAAATCCACGTGCCCGGGGGTATCAATCAGATTAAGCTCAAATTTTTTCCCATCCTTGCTGGTATAGGGCAGGCTAATGGTCTGGCTCTTGATGGTAATCCCCCGCTCCCGTTCAATGTCCATGGTATCCAGAATCTGGTCGCGGAATTGTCGTTCGTTTACCAAACCGGCATATTGAATAAAGCGATCCGCCAGGGTTGATTTACCGTGGTCAATATGGGCAATAATACTGAAATTTCTAATTCGTTGCATATATTTTCCAGTCTCCTAAGGTTTATCGAGCCATTTTGGGCCCGAAGAATCAGCAAATTTAACGATCTAATCTGAAAGGCACGTTTTGAAATTGCCTAAAATAACCATTGGAATTTTTTATCAAAAACCCTTTTCGTTTTCTCGAAAAGGGTTTTTTAAGAGTCGGTTAAACATTGAAATTTCTGTTTTGCAAAATTTTCTTTCTTTTTGTAAAATTATAATTGCATGTATAAATATATAATAATAGAGTGCAAATAATCAACAGTCAAGAGCAATAAAATGCCTGACTGGGATAATTTCATCATCCTTCAGAGGAGAACTCCA
>JAGHDE010000053.1 GCA_021160085.1 Pseudomonadota bacterium
AAAATGGTAGTTAATAATATTTATCGGCAATAAAATATATTGTATCTAAAGAGGCTTATTACCCGCAGAATATCTCTCTGAGAGATTATTAAAACTTTTTTGATTAAGCCAAACTGCATCAGCAGCGGGTGGCTTTATGAAACTTAAAGGAGGTTTGCCATGGATAATATTGGAAAGATGATCCGAATAGAGCGGATTATCGATCGTAATTCCGGAAAAACAGTGATTATTCCCATGGACCATGGAATCAGTATCGGGCCGGTGGAAGGCCTGATTGACTGGAAGGCCACTATAAATGCGGTGGCTGAGGGAGGGGCAAATGCGGTTGTGCTTCACAAAGGGCTTGTAAAATCCGGGCACCGTGAAAGCGGGAAAGATGTTGGCCTTATTATCCATATGTCTGCCAGTACGTCCCTCGCAATAGATCCTGACCACAAAGTGCTGGTATGCTCCATAGAGGAGGCGCTTCGCTTAGGAGCGGATGCGGTTTCGATTCATGTAAACATCGGGGCCGAAAACGAACCTGCAATGCTGAAGGATTTTGGGATGATAGCCCGGGAGGCAAGAATGTGTGGGCTGCCACTTCTGGCGATGATGTATACGCGGGGACCAAAAATCAAAAATCAATATGATCCAGCCATGGTAAAGCATTCTGCGCGCGTTGGAGCTGAGCTGGGGGCTGATATCGTTAAGGTTCCATACACCGGCTCGCCAGACACATTTCAGCAGGTGGTGGAAGGCTGTTTTGTCCCGGTAGTGATTGCCGGGGGTGAGAAAATGGATACCGATGAGGATATTCTTACGATGGTTAAAGGGTCTATAGATGCGGGTGGGGCCGGAGTTTCCATTGGACGAAATGTTTTTCAACACCGCAGCCCCACAAAAATTGTCAGAGCTATCAGCAGCATGGTACACAATAATATTTCTGTTCGGGAAGCAGAAAAAATCTTGGAGGCAGATTGATGAAAAAAGTTTGGGTAAAAGCTGTTCCCTGGGATAAAAAGATAGTTACTACCGCTTTGGAAGGTGGGGCCGATGGTATTATGGTTCCCAAAGGATTTTCAGAAAAGGTGAAGCAGTTAGGGCTTATTACCACTATTGCTGAAGACGGTGATTTAAAAACAGGTAAAGACGTCTACGAGTGGGAAATTAAAGGAAAAGCAGATGAGGCAAAAATTGTACAGCTAACTAAATCCGGCTTAGTCATTGTTCGGACTTCGGATTGGACAATCATCCCTCTGGAAAATCTGGTTGCACAAACCAAAGGTATCATCATGGAAGTTGACAGTGAAGAAGACGCTCAATCCGTGCTGGGAGTATTAGAAAAAGGAGTGGATGGTATCCTCATAACCACGGCTGACCTCAATAAAATAAAAAAGATCATAAAGATAGCCCGCAAGAAAACCGAAACTGTTTCTCTTGTTACCGCAACGATAACAAGGGTAGAGCCGGTGAGCATGGGGGATCGTGTGTGTGTAGACTCCTGCACAACCATGAAGATCGGAGAAGGAATGCTGGTAGGTAACAGCAGCCAGGCCTTTTTTCTGGTGCATTCTGAATCCATCGAAAACCCCTATGTTGAGCCCCGGCCTTTCCGGGTCAATGCCGGACCTGTTCATGCCTACGTTAAAGTGGCGGATGGAAAAACCAAGTATCTCTCCGAGTTGAAATCCGGCGATGAAGTTTTAGTTGTTGATTTCAAAGGCAGGTCACAATTAGCTGTGGTGGGAAGAGTAAAAATCGAGAAGCGCCCTCTTATCCTAATAGAAGGAGAAGCCTCGGGAACAATCTTTTCTATTATTCTTCAAAACGCTGAAACAATCCGCCTGACTGCTCCTGACGGTAATCCAGTCTCGGTGGTAGATCTGAAGAAAGGAAGCGAAGTCCTGATTTGTCTGGAAGAAGCGGGACGACACTTTGGGATGAAGGTGGATGAGACAATTCAGGAAAAATAACAGTTCAGAGGGACAGGAATCGGGGAGCAGGGGAAAGAGATGGTCGGGTGTTTTCTCCTTGACAGGATTTCTGACCTTTTGTAATTTTATAAAAAATTTGATTATTGATGCAGCTCGGGTAAAAGGAGGATACGATGGCAATAAAAGTTGGAATAAATGGGTTTGGGAGGATTGGAAGGTGTGCGCTGAGGAGGGGGATTGATAACTCAGGACTGGAATTCGTGGCGGTTAATGACCTCACCGATACCAAAACGCTCGCTCATTTATTAAAGTATGATTCAGTTCACGGGAGGTTTGACGGGGAGATAGAAGCATCTGGTGATGCTATTCAGGTCAATGGCAGGGAGATTAAGGTCTTGAACGCTAAAGATCCAGCCCAACTTCCCTGGAAGGAGATGGGGGTTGATCTGGTGATGGAAAGCACAGGACTTTTCCGGGACCGGGATAATGCCGCAAAGCACCTGAAAGCTGGCGCAAAAAAGGTGATAATTTCAGCCCCGGCAAAGAATCCTGATATTACTATCGTGATGGGGGTAAACGAAAATAAGTACGAACCGGAAAACCATCACATTATTTCCAATGCTTCCTGCACCACCAACTGTTTAGCTCCGGTGGCCAAGGTGCTGGTGGAAAATTTTGGCATAAAAAAAGGATTGATGACCACAATCCATTCATACACCAGTGACCAGCGAATATTGGACCTCCCCCACAAAGATCTGCGCCGGGCCCGGGCTGGGGCATTGTCTATGATTCCTACCACTACCGGAGCAGCCGCGGCAGTTTCTTTGGTTCTTCCGGAACTAAAGGGAAGACTGGATGGAATGGCTATCAGGGTTCCTACCCCCAATGTCTCTTTGGTTGATCTGGTTGTCGAGACAGAAAAAGAGACCACCAGAGAAAAGGTAAATGAGGCTCTTAAGACCGCCGCTGAAAGCAGCTTGAAAGGAATCTTGTTCTATTCAGAAGAGGAGCTGGTTTCATGCGATTTTAATGGAAACTGTTATTCTTCTGTAGTTGACGGACCAAATACCAATGTAATCGGGGGAAACATGGTGAAGATTTTGTCCTGGTATGACAATGAGATGGGATATGCCTCGCGGATGGTGGATTTGGCTCTTTATTTTGCCAGGAATTTATAACCTTTGCTCCTTTTTTTCTAATGAGAAATTTTTGTGTCCGGGCACGAATAAAATACATTGATCAAATTGATATCACGGAGAAACGAATTCTTATCCGAGTGGATTTTAACGTGCCACTGGATGAAAACCGGAAGGTTGCTGATGATACTCGGATTCAACGCTCATTGCCGACGATCAAGTATGCCCTGGATAACAACGCCAAAATTATCCTTATGTCCCATTTGGACTCTCCCAAAGGCAAGTTCAAACCGGAATTGACCCTTTTGCCGGCTGCCGAGCATCTCTCCAAAATTATTGGGCAGGAGGTGGTAATGGCTCCTGACTGCATCGGACCGGAAGTGGAAAAGCTGGTTTCTGAAATGCAGCCAAAAGACATCCTCCTTTTAGAAAATCTCCGGTTTCATTCTGAGGAGGAAAAAGGAGACAAAGACTTTGGGAGCAAACTGGCAGGCCTGGCGGATGTTTATATTGATGATGCTTTTGGGGTGGCTCACCGTTCGCATGCGTCTAATGTAACAATTGTAGACTTTTTTCAAAAGTTCGGAGGCGGATTTTTGATGCGGGATGAGATTGAATATTTTCGTAAAGTGATTGGAAATCCGGAGAGACCAGTGATTGCCATTATTGGTGGGGCCAAGGTATCCGGAAAGCTCAATTTTCTGGAAAATCTCATCCGGAAAGTGGATAAGATTATTATTGGGGGGGGAATGGCGTTCACTTTTCTTAAGGCCCAGGGATGTGATGTGGGGGAATCGCTGGTGGAAGATGATCTGATTGAGACCGCCCGGCGCATTATTGATGAGGGAAGAAAAGAAAAGAAACTTTATCTTCCGGTTGACTGTGTGGCGGCAGACAAATTTCATCCTCAGGCAGCAACAAAGATAACACCGGTTCAGAAGATTCCTTCAGGATGGATGGGACTGGACATTGGCCCTGCCACTGAAAAACTTTTTTCGGAAGTTCTGAATGATGCCAAGACCATTGTCTGGAATGGCCCCATGGGCGTTTTTGAAATGGACGCTTTCAGCGCTGGAACCCGCGCGATGGTGAAGATGGTAGCAGAATCACCCGCTCTTACTATTGTAGGTGGTGGTGATACTGACGTGGCAATTCATAAGTGGAATGCCACTGATAAAATATCCTATATTTCCACCGGAGGAGGGGCATTCATTGAGATTCTGGAAGGAAGACCTCTGCCGAGCATAAAAGCCCTGGATCAAAACAGCCGAAAAACAAACGGATAGCTGAACTATTATAAAGCGAGAAACATTATGAGTCGCACCCCATTGATTGCAGGAAACTGGAAGATGTATAAGACAATCCCCGAAGCTGTGGAAACAGTCGAGCAGCTTAAGGAGGCCATAAAGGACGTCTCCTCGAGGGAAGTTGTCATAGCCCCCTCTTTTGTTTGTTTGTTTCCGGTGGCTGAGGTGATCAGGAGATCAAACATTGCTTTAGCTGCTCAGAATGTTTTCTGGGAGGATGAAGGCGCTTATACCGGAGAAATTTCTCCAGCCATGCTCAGAAGTGGAGGCTGTACCTATACGATCATCGGACACTCAGAGCGGAGACAGTATTTTGGGGAGACGAATGAAAGCGTAAATAAAAAGAGCAAAAAGAGCCTTGAGGGAGGTCTAAAGGTTATTGTTTGCATTGGAGAATCGCTTGAGGAACGCGAGAAGAAAAACACCTTTTCGATATTGAGAACCCAAATTGAGGGAGGACTACGAGGTCTGACTGCCGATCAGATGCGGGAGGTAGTAATAGCTTATGAACCCATCTGGGCAATCGGAACCGGGAAGACCGCTACCGCGGATCAAGCAGAGGAAGTCCATCAATTTATCCGGAACCAGATCGGGGAAAAACAGGGCAAAGAACTCTCCGAAAAAACTCGCATTCTTTACGGAGGAAGTGTTAAACCAGATAACATTGATGAGTTAATGGCCAAGAAAAACATCGATGGAGTTTTGGTAGGAGGGGCGTCCCTTAAGGTGGAGTCGTTTGCCCGGATTGTTAAATTTTTGTTTTGAGGCTGAAAAGATCTATTATTAATTGTATGAGGTAAGGATAACCATGACTACCATTATTATCATTTTTCATCTTGCCGCTTGTATCGCCTTGATTTTGATTGTTCTTCTCCAGACCGGTAAGGGAGCCAGTCTGGGGGCAGCTTTTGGGGGGAGTACCCAGACTGTTTTCGGCACTTCGGGGGCAGCAGGATTTTTTGAAAAGATGACGACTGCAGTGGCCGTCATCTTTATGGTTACATCTCTCTCACTCACCTATATATCTGCCAAAAGGGGGGGGGAGTCGATTATGAAAACCCCGGTCGTTGAAGAATCCGCACAACCAATAAAACAGGAAAAGGCGTCCCCGGCAGAAGAATTGCCAACCGCACCTGCTATACCTTCTCCTTTAGAGGATAAAGGGGCTGAATAAAAAAAATGCCGAAGTGGTGGAAGCGGTAGACACGCTGTCTTGAGGGGGCAGTGGGGAGACCCGTGGGGGTTCAAATCCCCCCTTCGGCATTTATTGAGAAAAAAGAGACGCACTTTCAACGAGTTGCGTCTCCTTTTTTTCTCAAAATAGTATTTGTCAGATGGTGGCCTAACTATCGCATATTAATCTATCGATCTTTTTGTTGCGGGGGAGTTGCTTGATCTGATGCTCAAGCTTGAGGGCATCACTTTTTGTCATTTTTGGACTGACCGCAACCAGCGCAACCGGTTTTCTTGAGTTTGTGTATTTTGAGCCTTTCCCGGCATTGTGGCTGGCTATCCGGGTTTTAACGTCTTTTGTAATCCCGCAATACAAAGAGTTGTCAGAGCATCGAACTAAATATACTTCCCAGACCATTTCACTTGGCAAGATTAGTGCGCTTCCGCCCAGTTTTTTCCGCAGGCAACATTCGCCTTTATTGGCACCTTGAGATCCCAGACCCCTTCCATAACAGTCTTTACAAGATTTTTGACCTCATCCAGTTCATCCGGCGGCACTTCCAAAACAAGCTCATCATGCACTGAAAGAAGCATTGCCGCTTTAAGGCCTTTTTTATTTAATGCAGAGTCAACATTTATCATAGCCAGTTTTATCAGGTCCGCAGCGGTCCCCTGAATAGGGGTGTTAATTGCCGCCCGTTCAGCAAAAAGGCGCAAATTTCTATTGGAGCTGTCTATGTCAGGAAGAAAACGGATGCGATTAAGAAGGGTGCTTGTTTTTTTTGTTTTGTAAGCCTCTTCTATTGTATCGTCTATAAATTGTTTAACTCCCTTATACCTTGAAAAATAGTTGTCTATAAAGATTTGGGCTGCCTTCGGATTTATGCCCAGCGCTTTAGAAAGGCCATACGCACTCATGCCGTATATAATGCCAAAATTTATAACCTTGGCCTGCCGCCTCAGTCCGGGAGTAACAAGAGAAGGCAATAGTTGAAAAACCTCGCTTGCGGTGCGGGTATGGATATCTTCATCATTTATAAAAGACTTGATAAGAATTTGATCATCTGAACAGTGGGCAAGAATTCGAAGCTCTATCTGGGAATAATCAGCAGAAACCAGCCACCATCCCTTCTGGGGAACAAATGCCTCTCGTATCTCCCTCCCCTCATCAGTACGGATGGGAATGTTCTGAAGGTTTGGTTCGGAACTGCTGAGACGACCAGTGACAGTAACTGTCTGATTGTATGACGTATGGATACGTTCTGTTTCCGGATTAACAAGTTCCAGTAAAGCGTCTGCATAGGTTGATTTAAGTTTTGCCAGGGTCCGATGTCTTAAAATCAGAGCTGGAAGCTCATGATATTCGGCAAGCACTTTCAAAACATCAACATCAGTGGAATAGCCGGTTTTTTTTCTGGTTTTTTTCTGAACCGGCAACTGAAGTTTTTCAAAAAGTATCCGGCCCATCTGCTGTGATGATTTTATATTAAATTTTTCTCCTGCAAGTGAGTATATATTGTTTTCAATCTCTTCAAGCTGGTGTTTAAAAGATTTTGAAACAGCGCGGAGTTTTTCTTTGTCTATGCATATCCCCCTCATTTCCATCTTCATCAATACCGGGACAAGAGGCATTTCTACTTTTTCTAAAAGTTCAGCAAGCCCCATCTTATTAAGCATGGGCAAAAACAGATTGTAAGCCATAAGGGTAATATCAGCATCCTCGCATGCATAAGGCACTGCTTCTTCAATAGGAACTTCGTTGAAACAGGATGCTTTTTTACCTTTGCCGGTTACTTCCTGGTAGGTAATTGTTTTGTGATCAAGAAAATCAAGCGCAATTTGGTCCAGGTTGTGAGCCCGTTTTGAGGGGTTAATGAGATAAGAGGCCAGCATGGTATCAAAATTTACTCCCTGAAGATGGATTCCATGACGCTCAAGAACCATCCAGTCATATTTTATGTTTTGACCAACCTTTTTAATGCCGGGGTTTTCAAGCGCCGGCTTCAGAAGATTTAAAACTTCTGTAAGCTCAAGTTGTTCAGGCACATTGGCATAATTATGGGCACAGGGAATATAGAATGCTTCGTTAGGTTCTATTGAAAACGACAATCCTGCCAACTTTGCCTTCATCGGATTTTTAGAGGTGGTCTCCGTATCAAGCGCAAATAATTCTACCGTCTCAAGGCGGGTGATCAGATCAAGAAGAGTTTTCCTGCTCTGAATAAGCTGATATTTTTTTCTGGAAAGATCGGCCGGCTCAGGAAAGGCCCGCTGCAATTGTCTGAATTCCAACTCTTTAAACAGCCTTGAGAGTTTCGAGTTGTCCGGGTTTTTCAGTTTAAGGGCATCCAGATCAAAGGACAAAGGTGCGTTTTTATTTATAGTAGCAAGCTCCCGGCTCAAAAAGGCCTGATCCTTGTATTGAACCAGGTTGTCATGCTGTTTTTTCTTCGTTATTGTATCGATTTGTTCATACAAAAGCTCCATGCTTCCAAATTTTTTTATCAGGTCGAGCGCTGTCTTCCGCCCAATACCGGGTACGCCGGGTATGTTGTCTACTGCATCGCCAGAAAGTCCCATCATATCGACAATCTGACGGGGCTCAATCCCTAAATCCTTCCTTATGGAATCAGCATCTATGGTTTTTTCCTTCATAGGGTCCCAGACAATGGTTTTTTTGGTCACAAGCTGCATAAAATCTTTGTCTCCGGTAACCATGACCACAAAAAATCCGGCTTCTCCAGCCATCCGCGCAAGCGCGCCGATAAGATCATCAGCTTCATAACCCTCCATTTCGATAGCCGGCAGGTTAAATCCTCTGGTCACCTCCTTTATGTATGGAAGCTGGATTGACATATCGTCCGGCATGGAAGCCCGATTAGCCTTATAATCTGCATACATTTCATGTCGGAAGGTATGCCCTTTGGAGTCAAAAATCATAGCCGCATATGGAGGATTACGCTCCTCTATTAATTTTATCAGCATCCTGGTAAACCCGAAAACAGCATTGGTTGGAAGTCCCTTTGAATTGGAAAGGCTCCGGATTGCATGATAGGCCCGGTGAATATAAGCGCTTCCATCTATCAGGTATATGGTTTTTTCTTTATCCATGGGTTTAAAGCGAAAAGGGATTTGCACAAAAGCCTTTTAAAATAAATGTTAGCGGGATCAACCACGGATCGGGTGGCGCGTCAAGCGTCCTGTCCTGTTCTTCTAATATATTCAACGGTTCAAAAAAAATGAACCTACTTCTTTCCTTCCCGCTGGTCAAAAGGCACATACTGTTTATTAAACTCACCGGTATACATTGCCCGCGGTCGGAATATCCGGTTATTTTCTAAATATTCTAAAATCCGTGCCGTCCACCCGGAAACCCGGCTGACTGCAAAAATCGGCGTGAACATTTCCGGAGCTATTCCCAAACAGCTATACACAATGCCGGAAAAAAAATCAACGTTAGGAAAAATGTTCTTTTTTGTGCCGAGTTGAGAAACAACCTCTTTTTCCAGAGACTGAGCAGTGTCAAACAACGGTTTGATCGACTCGTTGGTCTCCGCCAGGAATTTCGCCAATACACTAAGAACTCTCGCACGGGGGTCATAAGCCTTATAAACGCGGTGTCCGAATCCCATGACTTTGCCTTTGCTCGACAACGTTTCTTTTACCCATGCAGGCACGTTCTCCGGACCACCGATCTCCATAAGCGTTCTGACAACCTGCTCGTTTGCGCCACCGTGAAGGGGACCGTTAAGGGCAGCAATACCGGATCCCACTGAAAAATAGATGTCCGAAAGTGTTGAAGCTACCACCATTGCTGCAAAGGTACTGGCATTCATGCCATGGTCAGCATGAAGAATAAGGGCAATATCCATGATTCGTTCCTCAACCGGTGTGGGTTTGCGTCCTGTCATCATGTAAAGCAGATTGGCCGCATGACCAAGATCGGGGTCCGGCTCTATCGGCATACGGCCCTGATGGATCCTTGCAACCGCTGCGGTGATGGTAGCGAGTCCCGCTATTAAATGGATACATGCTTCGTTATTATCCATGTCATCGCTGGGGCGCTTAAATTCGTATATGGCATGCACCTCTCCTTTCGGAGCAGTCTCCATGGGAATGGAATCTTCATCACAATTAATAAAGTCGGCTCTGAAGGGATTCCCATCTTCCAGGTCCAAAGGAGTAATTGTTCTTCGCATCAGCAACGTACCAAGTCGAATGGCGCTCATCGTATTCATCGATTCCACCGGAGATGACATAAGTAATCGAAGCGTCTGATTCAAAAAGCCGTAACTGACCAGTTTCTGCTTAAAATTGTCAAGCTCTGATGCAGTGGGAAGGTCGCCGTTAAGAAGGAGATAGGAAACCTCTTCAAAGGTGGAATAGGCACACAGATCGAAAATGTCATACCCGCGGTATATCAACCATCCTTTTGATCCATTGACATATCCTATCTTGCTCTCACAGGCAATTGCACCTTCGAGGCCTGGGCCGATCATTGCTTTTACAGGCCATTGGAGAGGCTGGGTGAGTTCGGGTTCAGGTTCATTGCTCGTCTCTTCCCGTGCTTTCTGGGATGCTCCCACTATCATTTCGGTAATAATTTTTGTTTCTTCAGACATTAATTTTTCTCCTTGAATTTAATACTACTCTTTCTATCGTCGACCACTTCCATCTCAGGTCGTTTTTCTTAGCTCTTAGGGTTTTTTAGAAATTCCCGGAGAGCTGGCCGCAGGTAAATTTTATTAAGGTCAAATTGTTTAAGGGATCTTGCCAGGGTATAAACTTTCTCCTGCCGGCTCAGTCTGCTGTCGATTATGATAACATTGGCATCCATTATGCGACAGATTCCTCCCGGAGTGAAAGCTTCTTCGCTCTCAATATGCTCATAACGCACTAATACCGAAAGCTTCCGGGCTAATTCTTCCAATTGGGCCAAAAGGTCTGTTTTATTCAATTGCTATAAGTTCCGACAAGGTCAGATTCTCAGGTATCCAATACCTCTCTCACTTTCAACAAAAGCGCTTCCGGAGTAACTGGTTTAGCGATAAAGTTTATTCCCTCTTCTATGATTCCTTTCTCATTAATAATATCAGACGTATACCCGCTAAGAAACAACGCCTTAATATCAGGGTTTATCGTTAATATCTTTTCATAAGCTTCCTTCCCATTTTTTTTCGGCATTATTACATCAAGCAAAAGAAGCTGGATTACCTCCTTATGTTCTATAAACTTGCTGACTGCATCTTCACCATCCTTAGCTTCAATGACCGTGTATCCAGCTTGTTCCAGCACCTCTGTTGAAAGCGTTCTAAGGGCCTCATCATCTTCGGCGATAAGAATTATTTCTGTGCCACCTCTTGCCTGGATTTGCAGTTTTGTTCCCTTTTCTTCCTGCGGCAGATCAATCAGGGGGAGATACATCTTAAATGTTGACCCTTTGCCGGGTTCGCTGGAGATATTTATATAACCTTTATGTTGCTTGATAATACCGTATATCATTGAAAGGCCGAGACCGGTTCCTTTCCCCACTTCTTTGGTGGTGAAGAAAGGATCGAATATTTTTCCCCTCGTTTCCTCATCCATCCCGATACCAGTGTCTGAAACCGACAAAAGAGCATAGCGGCCCGGATTTTTATCATCATCGCCTTTGAAAAAATTCTTTTTTAACTCCACTGATTCGGTCTCTATTGTCAAGCTTCCTCCGTCCGGCATGGCATCCCGCGCATTTGTGGTGAGATTCATCAGCACCTGGTCAATCTGACCGGAATCAGCCATTACAATCAAACTTTCTTCTGCAAGATCAAGATTGATCTGGATGTCTTCTCTAATAAGTCTTGTAAGCAGTTTTTTTACGTTCTTAATTCCTTCATTGATGTTTATTGGCTTTGGTTCGATCAGCTGTTTTCTGCTGAATGCCAGAAGGCTTTGGTTGAGATTTACCGCTCTATCGGCAGCTGACAGGATCTGTTCCGCATAACTTTTTAATGAACTGTCTTTTTCGTCGATTCGCATCAGCAGAAGATTTCCGTAACCTACGATAGCAGTAATGATATTATTAAAATCATGGGATATTCCCCCGGCAAGGGTGCCAATAGCCTCCATCTTTTGCGCATGCCGGAGTTGATTTTCAAGCTCTTTTTTCTCCGCCTCCCTCTTTTTTAAAGAGTCAGACATAGTATTGAAGGCCTGGGCAAGCCTCCCGATTTCATCATCTGTCTCGACCGGCATCTTCTTTACTTCCCCCCCCATTCCAAGGGATCTGACACCTTCGGTCAATCTGTTAAGCGGTTTTGTTACCCTCTTTAGCAAGAGATAGATTCCTCCTGAACCAATTATTAAAAAGAGGATTCCCATGAAACTACCCTTTAAGAAAAGGGCAGTAAGGGTTTTTTTCAGCCCCGTTTTATCAACCGTTAACTTTACAAACCCAATAAGATGGCGCTTTCTCCGAAGCGGGTCTTCTTCAAAAAGGAGGGATTCCTCAGTAGCATAACCCGCGCCTGACATTACTGGCGACCAGAATTCCAACCGGTCGCTGCTCTCCCGGCAAAAAAGAGATTGATTGGCCTTAAACCTTTCTACCATTTTATCCCTGTTTTTCTCATCCTTTTCAGATGACGCTTCAAGCCTTTTTATTGCAGACAGCTTCTGCTTTTTCAGTAACTCCCTTTCCAGGCTGGATACAGAAACATCCAGGACATTCTCCTGCTGAAAAATTCCCTCAACAGTATTTTCGAGCAATCTCCTGTCCTCGGAAAATACCCCCAGCCTTACGCTGTATGCAAGAATGCCGGTAAGCAATGTCCCGTTTTTCTCAAGATTTTCTATTAAGGATCTACTCTGCTGATAAATAAAAAAGGTGGTGAAAGAGAAAGAAATGACAAACAGAAAAACGGTAACCGCCACAAAAACCTTGACAGCGAACTTCTTATTAAAAATTTTCAGGAAGTTAATTTTCATTTTTCCCATTAGTCAACTATTTTGACCTTTTTAACGATCTTTTCATCAATCGTAATCCCTAACTTTTTCGCTGCGTTCAGATTGATTGTAACAACCGCCTTTCTTGCATCAACATGCTTAATATTTACACCATTTGAGAGTATTTCTTCAGCCATCTCTCCTGCCTGGGCTCCTATGTCAAAGGCGTCTATTCCTATCGACATCAAGGCGCCTAATCTCAGATATTTTTTTGAAAAGGTGATGATCGGTATCCTGTTTTCGAAAGAGAAGAGAAAAAAAAACTCAATCACCTCGGGGGAAAAGACCGTTATATCAGGCAGCATCCAGAAGAGATCTATTCTGCCTTTCATGTTGCTGATTGAGGAAGGGACATCCCGGGAGCTATGAACCTCAGTGGCAATCAGTTTAATACCAGCCTTTACCGCGGCTTTTTGCGCTCTTCTTGCAAGCTCGCCGGTTCTGTCCGGGTCATATAAAAGACCAGCAGTTTTCAGGTCGGGAAGGGCTTCAAGAACTATACCCATCTGTTTTTCCTGAGATATGTTCATGCTTATTCCGGAAATATTTTCTCCATCCAAGAGTATCGAGTGCGGATTCAGGACCATGATATAAACAACTGGTATGTTCTCAACCATTTTTGTCTTTGTAAGAGCATCCATTCCGATCGCAAGAATCAGGTCGGGACGGATTTTTTGAATTTTTTTTAGCAGATCGGATTTTTCCATTTCAGAGGTCACAAGCGTGGTAATCTTACCATTGTGAACACTTTCAAATCCCTTTAATGCTTCCTCGTAGGGAGCAACTTTTATGCTCTGGGCAACCACAACTTTACCCCCGGCAAAAGCCATCCTGTAACCGGGAATCAAACTCAGCAAAAGGAGCGCTATTAATATGCTTCCAAACAGCGGCTTGCAAATTAACGTCCGGTAAAATTTATAACTTTTTGCAGCCATAAAAATTCTGGCAAAAAACTCCCTTGATCCCCTGAAAGATTGAAATATCGGATCGATTTGGAAGTTTTCTGACACCCAGTCTCCTGCTGATTTAAATTGAACAACCCAAAAAAA
>JAGHDE010000065.1 GCA_021160085.1 Pseudomonadota bacterium
AGAGGTCTGTGCTTTATAAAACTTTTTTTATTTGGAAACGTAAGACGAAATTTGCCAAATATCTTTTAATGTAAAGAAAGGAAGAACTATTACCATGGCTGACGTGATTGACTATAAGATATATGGAGACGATATGCAGCTCGTGGAGGTAGAATTGGATCCCGGGGAAGGGGTGAGGGCTGAGGCTGGAGCCATGATGTATATGGAAGAGGGAATCGAAATGCAGACCTCTACCGGAGGTGGTTTGTTTAAAGGGTTTAAACGAATGATCACCGGCGAAAGCTTTTTCATTACAACGTTTCTTTTCAATGGAAAGGGAAAAGGACATGTCGCCTTTGGTGCTCCTTATCCGGGGAAAATAATTCCTCTTGATCTGGAAAAATTCGGAGGAAAGTTTTTATGTCAGAAAGATGCTTTTTTGTGCGCCGCCCAGGGGATTGAAATAGAAGTGGCATTTACAAAAAAGATTGGAGCCGGGCTCTTTGGCGGTGAGGGTTTTATCTTACAGAGGCTCGAAGGTGATGGCAGGGCTTTTATTCATGCGGGAGGAACGATTATAAAAAAAGTGCTTCAGCCCGGAGAGACCCTGCGAGTTGACACGGGATGTCTGGTCGCTTTTGCTACTTCGGTAAGCTATGATATTCAGTTTGTGGGAGGGTTTAAAAATTCTCTTTTTGGTGGAGAGGGGTTGTTCCTGGCGAAGATGACGGGGCCGGGGCTTGTTTACCTGCAGAGTCTCCCTTTCTCCCGTTTGGCTGATCGTATTTTTGCCGCATCGCGGTTTCAACAACGAGGAGAACAGAAAGGAATAGGCGGGATTGGGGGTGGCCTTTTAGGTGGAATTTTGGGCGGCGATCGTAATTATTAAGGAAAGCTTACTCTGCCTTACGCAGAGGGCTATGAAAAGATTACAAGGTCGAGACCGGGAATATCTATGAAGTCTTTTTCATTTCTGGTCAACAACTTAAGTCCGTTTTGAATTGACTGACTTGCTAACCACAAATCCTGAACACGATATTTATGGTCTTTGCCTTCTCGCCGGAGGCTCGCAGCAAGCCTGCCAAATACATCGCCGGTCTTTTCGTCAATGACAACAAAAGGTTTTTTTCGAAGCCGATCAAGCGCGGCCATACGTTTCTGACGGATGCGTTCGTTCTTTGCCATTTCTGCGCCAAAGACCAATTCAGCTAAAGTGACAGGAGAAATAAAAACCGGTTCTTCAGTCGTATACCGGGCTACATCGGCAGGTGAAATAGCCCCTCTTTCCACATCTATCCATATACAGGTATCGATCAAGAATCCCATGGATCCCGTATCTCCTCAGACAATCTTCCGTGGATCCGGACCTCTTCCCGCCAATTCTGGGCAGCATCAGGCGGCAATGTTTGGTAGAGGTCTGCCATGGCTTCAAGGGCGGTCATGTGGTGCGAACCAGGTATTAATCGAGCAATTTTGTGGTTGTTTCTGATGATAATAATTTCTTCCCCCCCAAATTCCAGCCTGTCCAATGTTTTTTTTATATTTTTTGCAAATTCCGTTGCTGTCATGGTTCCCATAATGATCCTCCATAATATGATAATCTAATTAAGTCAGATTATCATATTATTGTCAAACAAAAAGACATCAATCTCAGACAACTTTGTTAATTCGATGGATATAGCGACCATTTTACCCCTCCAGATTAAATTCTCTTAAGACAGTGTAGACAGCACCCGAAGGCTTTAGATCGCTTTTGAAGAGGACTACCCGATGAATATTGATTTCACCGAATGCTCGTTCTCTTTCATCGATAAGATAGTTGATGAGATCCTTCTTTCCCCGGGGAGACTTCACCCGGCCTAATGTGAGGTGTGGTGAAAATTTCCGCTTTTCTTCGTTAAATCCCAGGAAGGATAATTCTTTCTCAATGCGGTTCTGGAGGGGTGCGATCTGGGCAGTTTTATCTTCAATCCCAATCCAGACCACCCGGGGGTTGCGCAGGGAGGGAAAGGTTCCTACATTTTTTACCGCTACTGACCAGGGTTCGTATCCTTTCATTCCATTTTGTATTGCCCGGGCAATGCTATCAATCGCTTTTTCATCAATAGCGCCTAAAAATTTTAGAGTAAGGTGAATGGAGTTGGGGCGCACCCACTTGACATCAGCAGGAAGATTCTTAAGCTCTTTATGGATTTTTTCTATCCGGGAAATAATATCAGAGCCAAGCGGGATGGCCACAAAGGAACGTATTTTTTCCATGATAATTTAACGGCTCAGCTAATTAACTATATTTTTTGAAGAAGGTATTTTCTCACCCGGTTCAAGGCAACCTGGGAGGTTAGCTGCTTAATCTGGAGCCGGTCTCCGGAAAAATGGTATGATTTGGTCCAGGTTTCATTTCCATCGGTAAGAGATATGAAGACCGTGCCTACCGGTTTATCCGGACTGCCCCCGCCGGGACCGGCAATACCGGTGGTGGAAAGTCCGATGGTTGTGCCGGCTAAATTCTTTACCCCCTGGGCCATAAACTGTGCGGTGGGCTCACTTACCGCACCGTGCGCGGTAATTATATCCTCAGGCACATTCAGCAAATCAACCTTAGCCTTGTTGCTATACGTTACCACTATCTGATCTACATAATCAGAACTTCCCGGGACATTGGTCAGCCGGTGGCCGATCAGGCCACCAGTGCAGGACTCAGCCACCGCAATGGTAGCATTGGCCTCTCGGAGAAGCTTACCCACCACCTCTTCCATGGTTTTACCATCAACGCCGAAAATATACGGATCCAGCCGTTTTCCGGTTTCTTTTTCCCAATAAAGCAGCTTTTCGTCAGCTTCCTGACTGCTGGAGGAATGAACTGTTATCCGGATTTCGATTTCAGGAAAATGGGGAAGAAAAGAGATCTGCACATCTTCGTGTTGGGGGGGGAGATCTTTCAACAATTCATCGGCACGGGATTCAGTAATTCCGAAAACCATCAAGGTGCGAGCCCGGTAATGAAGCCGGCCTTTCCTTTCTTTTTCCAGCCGGGGGAAAATGGTTCCCTCTACCATTGCTTCCATTTCCCGGGGAACCCCAGGTAAAAAGAAGAGCAGACGATTTGCTTCTTTTATGAGGTAGCCGTAAGCGCTTCCGATGGGGTTAGGGATAAGCTCTGCCCCTTCAGGAATATATGCTTGCTTTTTCTGAGCATCGGTCATCTCTACACCCAAAGAACACATCAGGTTTTTAATATGTTTTAAGGCTTCCTGATAAAGTTGCAACGTTCTTCCCAAAAAACGGGCCGCTGCTTCAGTGGTGATGTCGTCACTGGTAGGGCCTAACCCCCCGGTTACCAGAATAACCTCTGTTCTTTTCATGCTTTCCCGGAGGGCCTGGGCAACTGAAGATGCATCATCTCCCACGCTTACGAGCCGTTGCACGGGAATCCCCCGGCTTTGAAGACGTTCTGCCAGAAAGGATCCATTGGTATCAATTTGAACTCCGCTAATTAATTCATTACCGATGGTGATGATTTCAGCTCTTAAATCCAATGAAGCAATCCCTGGAGAATTATATTGGCATAAATTCCGGCGGCAACATCATCGAGGACTATTCCCCATCCGCCGGGAAGCTTTTTATCAATAGAACGAATGGGAAATGGTTTTATGATATCGAAAAAACGGAAAAGAAAGAATCCTGCCCCTACATTAAACCAGCTCCAGGGAATCAATGCCATCGTAACCAGAAAGCCAGCTATTTCATCAATAACAATGAGAGGAGAATCTTTTTTCTGAAATATTTCTTCTGCTCCTTCCGCGATCCGGGCAGAAAGAAAGATAAAGGCTAAAACAGTGATGAGATAAAGGAGATGAGGAAATTGGGAAAAGCACCAAAAAAAGCCGATTCCTACTACTGTTCCGGCTGTTCCCGGAGCAACCGGGCAATAACCGCTGTAAAACCCAGTACCCAAGAAAACAAAAAAAGAACGGTATCGATTATCATTGCGCATCTTCATTTTTTTACTGAACCCTGACAACTGATCCCTGTCCCCTGCTATTTTAGATTGCAAGTCTTTCTAATATCCCGGCGGCCAAAAGAGGGATCATAATCTCGTGGTGTCCCACCAGATTATAGCCTTTTCCGCCTCTCCGGGTGGGACGAGTCACCACATTTGCAAGCGGGCGGTAGTGCCGGATAAAATCCATGTTTACCGTGGTAAAATGGTCCACCAGGTATCCTTTATTGCGGACGAGGGTAAGGGCTTTAAGAAAGACCTCCGGTAATATTACGGCTGACCCTACATTAAGATAGACCCCTCCCTCCAGAGTGGATACCAGCGTGGAAAACTGCCGAAAATCCCGGTGAGTGGCCTCTCCCCAGGCTGCGGGCTTGAAGCTGGGATGGAGATGAACAATATCAGTACCGAAGGCTACATGAATCGTTACGGGAATATCCAGTCTGGCTGCCTGGGCCACTATGCTCATATCGTAATGAGGGAGTTTGTTCCGGAGTATTTTCTCACCGATTGAACGGCCGATGCCCCATCCACATTCTATTCCTTCCGCAACCGCATTGTTGATAAGCGTTGCCGTTTCTTCAGACATCCCGAATTTTCCGAGATCGAGTTCTGTTTCCACATCCTCGGATGTTTTGCCTTCCAGGGCAACTTCCGCATCATGGATAGCTCCGGCTCCGTTCATAGCAATTCCGCTTATTACTTTTTCTTCCATGAGCTGGATTATAATTGGAGAAAGCCCTACCTTAATTACATGGGCTCCCATTCCCACTATAACTGTTTTTTCTTCCTGTTTGGCTCTGGCAATATGATCAATGACTTCGTGCAGGTCTTTGGACCCAAGGATTTTTGGCAGGCTGTTAAGAAATTCAGCCACACTTTTTCCGGGAGAGTATTTTTGGCCGAAAAGATCTATGGTTCCCTTGCTCTTTCTTTCTTTAAGAGAGACGGTTTTTATTCCTTCTAATGAGAGGGGCTTGAACTTTTCCATTATTTCGCCATTCTTTTTTCCACGAATTCACAGATAACGTGGGCCAGGGTAAGGTGGGTTTCCTGAATGCGAGGAGTAATCTCGCAGTTAACATTAAAGTTATAATCTACAAGAGAAGCTATCTCTCCCCCGTCTTTGCCGGTGAAGCCCAGAGTTGTGAGTCCTATCTTCCGGGAAGCTTCGAAGGCACGAACAATATTGCGAGATTTACCCGAAGTGGTTATTCCCCACGCAATATCTCCCCTTTTTCCGAGAGCGGTGATTTGCTTGGAGAAAATGTCGTCGAAGCTGAAGTCATTGCTTATGCTTGTTATAATAGATGTATCGGTAGTGAGTGCCAGGGCCGGCAAAGGATTTCGATCCAGCAGATAGCGGTTGACAAATTCAGCGGCAATGTGCTGAGCATCGGCGGCGCTTCCACCATTGCCAAAAATCAAGATTTTTTTGCCCGTCTGGAGAATATTAACAATAACATCCACAATTTCTTCAATCCGGGCTGCATTATCCTCGGCAAACTTAATTTTTATCTCAGCGCTTTTTCTAAATATATTTATTATTTCATTCATAACAAAAAAGAATAAAGAATCTTAGCGGACAAATCAAGGGAAAGTTAGATTTTTTAAAACCGATTACTGGCCGAAGAAAAATTTTGCCTTTTCAAATTGACTTAGGGAAAATCAAGTGGTAAAGATGAAATAAATTTTAACAAATTATATAGAGGA
>JAGHDE010000097.1 GCA_021160085.1 Pseudomonadota bacterium
AATAGCAAGGTTGCATTTCATGACCGATATGGGACTTGATTATCTGACGCTTGATCGACCTTCAGCAACGCTTTCGGGTGGTGAAAGCCAAAGAATTCGTCTGGCAACCCAGATTGGATCAGGATTGATGGGGGTATTATATATCTTAGACGAACCCAGTATCGGTCTCCATCCCCGGGACAACCGCAAGCTTCTTAACAATTTAAAAAGATTGAGAGATATTGGAAACACCGTGCTTGTTGTGGAACACGATGAAAATACCATCTTGTCTGCCGACCATGTGATCGATATGGGCCCTGGAGCTGGTGTTAACGGAGGCAAGGTAATTTTCAGTGGGCCCCCTCAACAATTAATCCTTTCGGAAAATTCATTGACCGGAAAATACCTTTCGGGACAGCTTTCAATCCCAGTTCCAACCACAAGACGTTGTCCTGGGCATCGATTTCTTATTATAAAGGAAGTTAGTGAGAACAATCTTAAAAATTTAGACGTTAGTTTTCCTCTGGGTTTACTGATTTGTGTTACCGGGGTTTCCGGTTCTGGGAAAAGCAGTCTCATAATTGATACCCTCTATCGGGCGTTGGCTCAAAAATTTTATCAGAGCAAAGAAAAACCGGGAAAATTTAAAGTAATTGAGGGGATGGAGTATATCGACAAGGTTATCGACATCGACCAGAGCCCTATTGGCCGGACTCCCCGCTCTAATCCTGCAACCTATACCGGAGTCTTTACGCCTATAAGAGAACTTTTCGCCTCCACTTCCGAGGCAAAGATTCGTGGTTATAAACCCGGTCGCTTCAGTTTTAATGTAAAGGGGGGGCGATGTGAAGCCTGCAGTGGGGATGGAATTATAAAGATAGAGATGCATTTTCTTCCCGATGTGTACGTTGTCTGTGAAGTGTGCAAAGGGAAGCGCTATAATCGAGATACCTTGGAAGTCCTTTATAAAGGGGAAAATATTGCTGATATTCTGAAAATGACAGTGGTTCAAGCTCTCGATTTTTTTACAAACATCCCCAAAATTCGAGCAAAGCTTCAGACCCTTTATGATGTTGGTCTTGGATATATAACTCTGGGACAATCCGCCACCACACTCTCGGGTGGAGAAGCTCAACGGATTAAACTTTCCCGGGAATTGAGCAAACGAAGCACCGGCCGCACCATCTACTTATTGGACGAACCCACTACCGGACTTCACTTTGCGGATGTGCAAAAACTTCTTGACGTTCTGAATCGGCTCACTGATTTGGGCAATACCGTTATCATAATTGAACATAATTTAGAGGTGATCAAAACTGCTGACCATATCATCGACTTAGGACCGGAGGGCGGAGATAAGGGTGGCTATATAGTGGCAGCCGGAACCCCTGAAGAAATCGTTCAAACTCCAAATTCTTATACCGGCCAATATCTTCAACCAATCCTGGAACGGCATTCCACAAAGGAAAAAATGGCTTCCTAAACAACCTCCAAAGCAACACTAACAAACTTTTATATCTCTCTGAAGGTCTTCGCCATAGCATCCAATGTTTTGTCAATATCTTCCTGAGAATGAGCCAAAGAAATAAAACCGGCTTCAAATTGGGAAGGCGCCAGATAAATGCCATGTTTAAGCATAGCATGAAAATACCTGCCGAACTTTATTGTATCGCTTTTTTGGGCAGCATCATAATCTTCCACTAAATTAGGGGTAAAGAAAGTAGAAAACATTGATCCTGCCCGATTACAACAGACAGGGATCCCCGCCTGTTCAGCAAGTTTTCCTCCTTCGTTCATCAAATAAGCCGAGCGTTTTTCTAACTTTTCATAGGTCCCCGGTTTAGAGAGAAGTTTCAAGGTTTCCAGACCAGCGGTAACCGCCAAGGGATTCCCCGACAATGTCCCGGCCTGATAGACTGGACCAATTGGTGCGAGTTTCTCCATAATTTCTTTTTTCCCCCCAAAGGCTCCCACTGGTAATCCTCCCCCAATAATCTTTCCCAGACAGGTCAGGTCAGGTATTATTCCCGACAAAGACTGTGCCCCTCCCCATGATACTCGAAATCCACTCATGACTTCATCGAATATCAATACAATATCATTTTCGTCACACAACTTCCTGATTCCAGCAAGAAATCCCCCTTTAGGAATCACTACCCCCATATTGCCGGGAACCGGCTCTAAAATAATTGCGGCAATTGTTCGCCCTTCTGCTTTCACAGTCTCTTTCACAGTTTCCAGGTTATTAAAAGGGAGGGCAATGGTATTTCGGGCAACATCATCCGGGACCCCCTTGCTGTCAGGGATACCGAGAGTGGTTGCTCCTGATCCCGCCTTTACCAGAAGATGATCAGCATGCCCATGATAACAACCGCTAAATTTTATGATTTTGTCTCTTTCAGTATAAGCTCGAGCCAGCCGTATTGCCCCCATTGCAGCTTCTGTGCCCGAGTTCACCATTCGAACCATTTCAATGGAGGGAACGGCTTTCACAATCATACGGGCCAGCTCTGTCTCCGCTTCGGTGGGAGCGCCAAAGCTTGTTCCCCTTTCCAAGGCTCTTTTCAGCGCTTCAATAACCTGAGGATGTCTATGTCCTAAAATCATCGGCCCCCAGGACCCCACATAGTCAATAAAAGCATTTCCTTCCACATCATAAATTTTAGAGCCCTGAGCCCGGGCAATAAAGAGTGGATTTCCTCCCACCGACTGAAAAGCTCTTACCGGGCTGTTCACTCCCCCGGGAATGTATTTTCGGGCTTCCTTAAAAAGCTGTTTAGATTTTTCATACATTATTTTTTTATCCTTTCCTCTTATATTCGAGATTTTTGAAAACCTTGTTCTTAAAAGCTCACATCATATTATAATCTCAAATAAGGAGTTTTGCACTGATAAAATATACTCCTCGTCAATCATCCTGACAATAAAAAAGCCGACCAAATGTCGGCTTTTTTAAAGAAATCAGATATCAAACAGTGCAGATCGCTTCGAAAACCTTCCGCGAATTATCATCACTCTATTGTAATCAATTTAGTCCTGGTGTAATAATATCCAGCAGAATCCATCAGAGTAAGAGTGACTGTATAAGTCCCCGCAGCAACATAAGGATGAGCAGGGTCTGGCAAGTTAGAACCGCTTCCGTCCCCAAAATCCCAGAGGAATTTATCAAACTCTCCCGGAGTAAGGTTGATGAATTGAACATCTGTTCCCGCTATCCCAGTTTGGGGAGCCCAGGTAAACTCAAATCCGCTTGGTGATATAGTGATATAGTTATCTTCTGTTTTGGTATAATATCCGTAAGAATTCCACAGGGTAAGACTTACGTCAAATGTTCCGCAGTGGGTATAAATATGAGAAGGGTCTTCTTCGGTAGAGCTGGTTCCGTCCCCAAAATCCCAGAGAAATTTACAACCTTCCGCAGTAAATCCCGGGGTAAGGTTGATGAAGTGTACTTCAGTTCCTGGCGAGCCATTTTGAGGAGCACCGGCAAATTTAACCACCCCAGCCGGAGGCGCAAGCACTTGAATATAGTTATCTTCTGTTTTAGTATAATATCCGTAAGAATCCATCAGGGTGAGACTTACCGTATA
>JAGHDE010000100.1 GCA_021160085.1 Pseudomonadota bacterium
CCCCTGCACACTGATCCCAGGCCCTTCCCTAATTGAGCTCTGGCTCATCAATTAATATATTACAAGAAGAATACGGAAAATCCGGGAAAAATTTTAGCTCCCGTTTTATAACAAAGCCACTCATACACTATATGACAAGCATTTTATAAGGCTGAGGAGAGATAAACTATGGATATTATTATCATCGGTGCGGGAGAAGTCGGCTATAATGTGGCTTGGCGATTATCACAGGAACATGAAGAAATCGTTGTTATTGATAAGGATGAGAAAAAAATAGAGAGAATTACTGAGACCCTTGATGTCCAGACAATCCAAGGGAGTGGAAGCAGTATTTCAGTGCTTCGTAAAGCCGGAATAGAAAAGGCGGAGATTGTCATCGCCGCAACCAATAGCGATGAGGTAAACATGGTCTCTTGTCTGGTAGCGGGAGTTCAGGCTTTTGTTCCCATGAAAATTGCCAGAATCCAGAATCCCGAATACGCCTCTAATACAAAAATTCTCGGGAAGGATCATTTAGACATTGATCTGGTTATAAATACGGATGAAGAGATGGTGGCTTCCATACTGCGCATCCTGGAAACTCCCGGGGCTACTGATGTATCCGACTTCGCCTCCGGGAAGATGAGGATGGCCAGTCTCTTTGTTGATGAAAAAAGCCCGATAACAAACCAACAGCTATCGGAGCTGAAAAAAATTCATCCCGACCTGCAGGTGATTGTCGCGGCAATTTACCGGGGAAACAAAGTGATCGTTCCTCGGGGGAATGATAGAATTCTGCCAAATGACCTGGTGTTTTTCATTGGCGAACCCTCAACAACCTCTACTATTATCTCCACCTTAAACAGTAAAACTATTTCACCTCTAAAAAGGGTGATGATATTTGGCGGAGAGAATGTGGGTTACAATCTGGCCAAGGTCCTGGAAGGTAGAGGAATAAGCATAAAAATAATTGAGCCCAGTGAAGAACGGTGTCAATTTCTTGCTGCCGAGTTAGATAAAACCATGGTATTAAAAGGGGATTTTTCCTCCCACGAAGTCCTTAAAGAAGAAAATGTTGGAGAAATGGACGCTTTTGTGGCAGTCTCCCCGGTGGAAGAGGAAAATATCTTGCTCTCCCTTCTCGCCAAGAGAATGGGGGCTAAGCGAGTATTAGCCTCAATCAATAAAATGGCTTATTCACCATTGGCCTATCAGACCGGTGTGGATGTCGTTATCAGCCCCTCCCTCATTGCTGTAAACAAAATCCTGCAATATGTAAGAAGGGGGAAAATTGCTAATGTAGTCACCCTCCCGGAAGACCAGGCTGAAATCATCGAAATTGAGGCCCTGGAGACCTCGGACCTTATAAATAAACCACTAAAGATGTTGCGGCTTCCTAAAGGATTGCTGGTGGGAGCTATTTTGCGGGAGAATAACTTGTTTATTCCCAACGGTGATACGGTCATCCTCCCTGGCGACAAGGTAGCAATGGTGGCAGCCTCCAATGCGATTAAGGAATTGGAGAAAATCATGACTGTAAAGATTGAATACTGGTAGGAGAACACCTGGTGCCTCAAGTTTTTCCTATACTGGGTTTGATGAATCTTTCTTTGGCCGGCATTATGACCATTCCGCTGGTGATAGGTCTGGTCTGCGGGGAAAAAGAATCGGTTGCTTTTGCCATTGCCATTGGTATCACTGCTATGGCTGGTCTATTGTTTTATTTTTCCTTTTCTCAAGACAAAAAAGATATTAACCGGCGCCAGGCATTTTCCATAGTTTCCTTTGGATGGTTAAACGCCAGTCTCTTTGGCGCCATCCCTTTTGCTTTGTCGGGATTTTTCCCCCAACCACTTGACGCATTTTTTGAAACGGTTTCCGGTTTTACTACCACCGGAGCCTCCGTGCTCACAACGATCGACAATCTTCCCAAAAGTATCCTCTTCTGGAGATCAATAATCCAGTGGCTTGGTGGAATGGGAATCATTCTTTTTTCAATTGCCATCCTTCCTCTTTTAGGGGTAGGTGGAATGCAACTTTATCGAGCCGAGGTGCCAAGTCCATTTCTGGATAAACTGAGGCCAAGGATTGCCGAAACTGCCAAGATTTTGTGGCAAACCTATCTTCTTATTACCGGCCTGGAGATCGTCTTTTTATGGCTCGGTGGTATGAGTCTGTTTGACTCATTTTGCCATGCTTTTACAACCATGGCTACTGGCGGGTTTTCCACAAAAACAGAAAGTATCGGATTTTTTGGAAGATATCATCGAATTGTTATTACCTTCTTCATGTTGTTAGCCGGAACAAATTTTGCTTTGCACTATCGCTTTATGAAAGGTGACTATGGGGGATATAAGCGTGATCGGGAATTCCGTTTTTATTTGTCCCTGTTAGCTGTGGCCATTGGATCGGTATGGGTAATTCTTATGCTTAATCTTGGGGGTTCGTGGGAAAACAGATTAGAAGAATCCGCCTTTCAAGTAGTTTCCATAATGACCACAACCGGATTCGCAACTACGGATTTCAATCAATGGCCGCCTTTTTGCAGGTATCTTCTCTTTGTGTTAATGTTTATCGGCGGATGTGCGGGTTCAACCGGGGGTGGCATTAAGTGTATCCGGATTTTACTTCTTTACAAATACATCCAGCAAGAATTTAAAAAAATAATGCATCCGCGGGCTGTGCTTGCGGTTAAGGTTGGGGGACAAACAATATCACCAGCCATCATGAATGGCATATTGGGTATGTTCATCCTTTTTATCGGTATCTTTGTTTTTGCTTCTATTGCTATGAGCCTTTTGGGGCTTGATATTATCACCAGCATCTCATCAGTGGCGGCTGCCCTTGGAAATATAGGCCCTGGTCTGGCTACAGTGGGGCCCACCGCCAACTATGCCCATATCCCCGCAACAGGCAAGTTGATCCTGATCTTTTGTATGCTGGCAGGAAGGCTGGAAATTTATACTGTCGCAATCCTTCTTATCCCTGAATTCTGGCGCAAGTAATATCTGTTCCAAAAACGATTTTATTTGTATGCCTACTATAAGAGTACTATATGATAGCTTAAAAAGCTTTATATATAGAAATATCGTGAAATCCATAATAGAATTCTTAATATCAATAAACCAAGCCGGAGAAAAAGATGAAGAGTGAGTTTCTGTTAGAAGTCAAGAATCTCCATGTGTCAATAGGAGACAAAGAGATTCTCAAAGGAATTAATCTCAAGATAAAACGCGGGCAAACCCATGCCATCTTTGGGCCAAATGGTTCGGGAAAAACAACCTTTATTAACGCCCTGATGGGATTTTCAGGGTACCGGGTTAAGGGGAAGATTATCTTCCGGGGAGAAGACATTACCCATCTTCCCATAAATGAACGGGCAGAGCGGGGAATGGGCATATCTTTCCAGCGACCTCCCGCTATAAAGGGGGTTCAACTCCAGCAATTAATTACCGCCGCTAACAAAAAAGACGGCAAATTGATAGCTAAATACGCTAACGCTTTGAACCTGATGGATTTCCTCAAGCGGGATATTAATGTGGGATTTTCCGGTGGGGAAATAAAGCGGGCTGAACTGCTCCAGTTGATCATCCAGGACCCCGATATGATATTTTTGGACGAACCTGAATCAGGGGTAGACCTGGAAAACATCGCCCTGATCGGAGAATATACCAATCATCTTTTGGGAAGAAGGGTAGAGTCGGGACAGGAAAAAACAATAAAGGAACAGTATCGGGAAAAGCGGAAGTCGGGCCTGATCATCACCCATACCGGCCATATCCTTGACTACATAGAGGCTGATTCAGGTCATATTCTCATGGATGGAAAATTCGCCTGCGAGGCCAATCCCCGGGAGATGCTTCATACCTTAAAAGAGTGCGGGTTTAATGAGTGCTATCGCTGCTTCCGAAAGGAGGAAGACCATGACAAAAAATAATTCAGAACAGACCAGTGATCTTGACCTCAGCATCTATAAAGAAAAAGTCTCCGAGCACGCCCGGCTTGACGATCTATCCCAGCTCTCCCCGGCAGACCAAAAGGTGCTCCTGATGACCGGCATTGACCCCACCGGAAAAGAACGATCAGGAAGCTTCTTCCAGAAGGACCACTCGGTGATCCACTGTAGCACTAATTTTGAAGGAGCGGAAATCATGTCCTCTTCAGAGGCCAGAGATAAGTATGATGGCCTGAAGAAATACTGGGGAAAGGCAGTGCCAATTGACAAAGATATTTACACCAGGCGGGCAGAAGAACATCAGGAGCATGGCTATTACATCCGTTCCCTTCCGGGAGCTCAGATTTCCTACCCCCTCCAGGCTTGTCTCTATTTGTCCGAGGACAAACTGGCTCAAGATGTCCACAACATTGTAATCGCCGAAGAGAAATCAACCCTGAACATCATCACTGGGTGTGCCACTTCTCCGGGGGTACGTTCCGGTCTCCACGTCGGGGTTTCGGAGTTTTACGTAAAAAAGGGAGCGACCATATCTTTCACCATGATCCACAAC
>JAGHDE010000078.1 GCA_021160085.1 Pseudomonadota bacterium
ATCTAATTGTTTGGAAATTCGAATTTTATCTTCAGCCGTGAATGAGATATCTTCAGCTTGGGTCCCATCACGAAGGGTGGTATCATAAAGTTTGATGTCTCTCATTTTTTTCCTCAAAAAGATTGATCACACTTATATATCTCTTTTTTTAAAGAGCCCCGGTTTGTGAGCAGCGAGTATTACTCCAAAGAAAGATTAAAGGCCTCGTGGAGAACCCGGACCGCCAGCTCGGTATACTTTTCTTCTATAACGCAAGAAATTTTTATCTCCGAGGTGCTGATCATCATAATATTTATCCCTTCTTTAGCAAGGGTCGAAAAAAATTTAGCCGCCACTCCATAATGGCTTCTCATCCCTACCCCAACTATGGAGACTTTTGCTATATCTTCGTCCACGCTGACTGACGTGGCCTTCAATTCCCTGGCCACTCCCTGTAAGATTTCCAGCGCCTTTTTAGTATCATTCTGGGCAACGGTAAACGTCAGGTCGGCATTGCCATCGCTGCCAACATTTTGAATAATCATATCTATATTGATATTGGCTTCGGCAATGGGCTTGAAAATCCTTCCGGCCACACCGGGTATATCAGGAACATTACTGATAGTAAGCTTAGTCTCATTCCTGTTATAGTTAACGCTGGTGACTACATATTTTTCCATTTCTTCATTTTCGACAGCAACCATAGTTCCTTCCTCCTCGGAAAATGATGATCGGACATGAATTGGGACACAATATTTTTTGGCTATTTCAACTGAACGGGCATGGAGCACTTTAGATCCTAAGCTCGCCATTTCCAACATTTCTTCATAGGAAATTTTTTTTATCTTTCGTGCATCATGACAAATATTAGGATCCGCCGTATATACCCCGTCCACATCCGTATAAATTTCGCAGACCCCGGCTCCAAGAACCGCAGCCAGAGCCACAGCGGTTGTGTCGGAACCACCCCTTCCCAGGGTGGTAATGTTGCCCGCTTCATCAACACCCTGGAACCCAGCCACAATAGCTATCGAGTTCTTTTCCATCTCCTCTAATAACTTTTCCGCCTCAATGCTTACAATTCGAGCCTTACTAAATGCTTCATCGGTTAGAATTTTTATTTGATGACCCAAAAAAGATCGGGCTTTGCAACCGTGGGATTTGATAGCCATGGCCAGAAGAGCTCCTGAAGCTTGTTCTCCCGTAGAGAGCAAAACATCATATTCACGCATGTCAGGAGTATCAGTTACCTCATGGGCCAAATCTATAAGCTGCTCGGTTTTTCCTGCCATCGCCGAAACAACTGCAACTACCCCCCTTCCCCCTTGCTGGGCTTTTATCAAACGCCGAGCCACATTTTTTATCTTTTCAATACTTCCTACTGATGTTCCTCCATACTTTTGAACGACGATTTCCATAGATACCCTCAGCAATTATTAATTATTTTACCGGTCTCCCTAACGAATTTCTCAAAACGTATCATTACCGGAATAAATCGCTTTCCGTGCCCTTTAATCCTTATTTCTCGACTCTCTTCATCATCCTGATAAAAAAAATGAACAGTTATATGCTCCTTAGGTAAAAATGCCTCGACCTTTTCCCCCCATTCAATAACCGTTATTCCTTTACCAAAAAAATATTCTTCATATCCTAAACCAAGCATCTGATTGGTGGTATCAATCCGATAAAAATCAAAATGGTACAAAGGAAGCGGTCCATCATACTCATTGATAAGAGTAAAGCTGGGGCTAACTACGGGCACTTTTTTATCAATTCCCAAACCATTCGCTATCCCTCGTGTAAAACAGGTCTTTCCTGTTCCTAATTCTCCAATTAAAGCTATCAGATCTCCCGCCCCAAGCTGATGTCCGAGAACATTTCCCAACTCTTCAGTATCTTTAGAACTGAAGGTTTTAAAAATATATTCCGCCCTATCAATCAAAAGTTTCATCTAACAAATATTTTTAATTTTTAACCAGCACAAGCATCTCTCTTACCGCCCGGTCTAATCCAACAAGAACTGCTCGAGCAATAATACTATGTCCAATGCTGAACTCTTCTATTTCGCTAATATGGGTTAATCGTTGGATGTTATGGTAATCAAGTCCATGGCCGGCATTAACCCTAAGGCCCAGCCTTAAAGCATGCCTGGCACTTTCCTCAATATTTTTTATTTCCCGTTCAACATCACTTTCAGTTCGGGCATTACTATAAATTCCGGTATGTATCTCCACATAGTCGGCCTTTATCTTTTTCGCAGCCTCGATCTGATCACTATTAGGATCGACAAATAAGCTTACCCGGATATTTTTGCGGTGAAGCCTTGAAACCACGTCTCTAACCATCTGAAAGTGGCTTATCACATCCAGACCTCCTTCGGTTGTTAATTCCTCTCTTTTTTCAGGAACCAGCGTACACATATCAGGCCTTATCTTTAAAGCAATTTTTGTTATCTCATCAGTCGGAGCCATTTCAAGATTTAGTTTGGTTTTAACAGTCTTTCGCAGCACTTCTAAATCCCGGTCATTAATATGACGACGGTCCTCACGTAAATGGACTATAATACCATCGCATCCAGCTAATTCTACTAAGGAAGCCGCGGTTACCGGCTCCGGCTCGCTTTCCTTTCGGGCTTCTCTGATGGTAGCAATATGATCTATGTTTACCGCCAACTTTGCCACTTTATCCTCCTAAAAATTTAAAAGTGAAAAACGATTTTAAAAACATCGTTTTTACTATTAACTACGAGTTTTTTATTGCATCCACTACCTGAACCACCCGCATCATCTTTTTAACGTCATGGACACGAATGATGTTGGCCCCATTCATAACTGCCACCGCCACCGCAGCAGCGGTTGCTTCTTCCCGATCTTCCACTGGCAGGTCAAGTAAATGTCCCAAAAAAGCTTTCCGCGAAGGGCCTGCCAATATAGGCCTGCCCAGGCATTTCAACTCTTTCAGATTCTTTAAAATGAGAAAATTACCTTTTTCTATGGACTTTCCAAACCCAATCCCCGGGTCAATTATTATTTTCTCTTTCTCAATCCCGGCTGCTTCCGCAAAAGAGATTCTATCCCGTAAGAATGCCGTAATTTCAGCCATAAGGTTATTATATCTGGTATTATACTGCATTATTCGGGGAGATCCTCTCATGTGCATGAGCACCACGGGTACTGCTGTTTTAGCAACCACAGAAGCCATCTCCGGATCGAACTGCAACGCGCTGACATCATTTACCATTCCCGCTCCGGCTGCCAACGCCTCCACCGCTACTCTTGCTTTAGTGGTGTCAATTGACAACACTACTTCTACCTCTCGAGTAAGAGCCCGTATCACTGGAATCACTCTTTGCAGTTCTTCTTCGGTTGTTACTGGTTTTGCTCCCGGCCGGGTAGATTCACCCCCTACATCAATGATATCTGCCCCCTCTTCTGCCATCCTGACTGCATAATCAACAGCCCTTTTATAATCAAAAAAAATCCCTCCATCAGAGAAAGAATCAGGAGTAATATTAAGGATTCCCATTATAGAAGGTTTGGAGAAAAAATCAAATACTCCCATTTTTATTTTATCATTAATTTAATTTGTTTTTACGGCTTCCGGGTAATGGAAACAATTATTCAGAAGAAATGGTGGATAATGACTTTTTATCGGGAGGAATAGATGGGTGGATTTCTTCTTTTTCCATAATTTGATCAATTTCTTGTCCATCTAATGTTTCTCGCTCCAAAAGAGCTTCGGCTAATTTGTGGAGAACCTTGATATTACTTCCAAGCAATTGAACAGCCTGATTATAACTTGTTTCTATCATCCTTCTTATCGCCTGGTCTATCTTTAATGAGGTGTCCTCACTGTAATCTCGATGCTGAGCAAATTCCCGTCCCAGAAAAATCTGCTCTTCCTTCTTACCAAATGTTAATGGCCCGATCTCATCGCTCATTCCCCATTCACATACCATCTTCCGAGCTAATTCAGTAACCCGTTCCAAATCATTTCCAGCTCCGGTAGTCAAATCATCTAACACCAGCTCTTCAGCTGCCCGACCACCAAGTAATATAACCATGTTGTTAAGCAGAAATCCTTTGGGATGGGTATGCTTTTCATCAATGGGAAGCTGCTGGGTTAGTCCCAGAGCTTGCCCCCGGGGGATAATCGTTACCTTATGAATGGGGTCGGAACCTGGAATCAGTTTTGCCACCAGGGTATGCCCGGCTTCATGATAGGCCGTAGTCCTTTTTTCTTCCGGGCTTATGACCATGCTTTTCCGTTCAATTCCCATAAGAATTTTATCTTTAGCCTGCTCAAAGTCATCCATTTTAAGCGCAGATTGTTCTTTTCGCGCAGCCAATAATGCTGACTCATTCACCAAATTGGCTAAATCGGCACCAGTTAACCCTGGAGTCCCTCGAGCTAAAATCTTGAGATCTACATCATCGTCCAACGGTGTTTCTTTAGAATGAACTTTCAGAATTTTCTCCCGTCCCCTCACATCCGGAACCGGCACAATAACCTGACGATCAAATCTTCCCGGCCTGACAAGAGCAGGGTCTAAAACATCTGGCCGGTTGGTAGCTGATATAATTATCACTCCCTCATTCGATTCGAATCCGTCCATCTCAACCAAAAGTTGATTCAAGGTTTGCTCTCTCTCGTCATGTCCTCCTCCTAAGCCGGCGCCCCGGTGCCGGCCCACCGCATCAATTTCATCAATAAAAATAATACAGGGCGCATTTTTCTTGCCCTGAACGAACAGATCACGAACTCGTGATGCTCCAACCCCTACAAACATCTCCACAAAATCAGAACCGCTGATGCTAAAGAAGGGTACTTCCGCTTCTCCCGCAATAGCCCGTGCCAGCAGAGTCTTTCCGGTTCCCGGTGCTCCGATAAGAAGAACTCCCTTGGGAATTTTTCCTCCCAGGCTGGTAAATTTTTTAGGGTTTTTGAGAAACTCAATTATCTCTTCTAATTCTTCTTTTGCTTCTTCAATACCGGCAACATCTTTAAAGGTGACCTTTTGTTGTTGTTCAGATAAAAGTTTGGCTTTACTCTTGCCAAAAGACATGGCCTTCCCACCGGTTTGGACCTGCCGCATAAAAAAAATCCAGACCGCGATTAAAAGGAACATGGGGAACCATGAAACCAATATTGTCATATACCACGGAGCATCTTCATCTGGCCTGACAATGATCTTTATACCTTTCTGCCGAATTTCCTTTATTAGTTCGGGGTCTTCAGGGACGTAGGTTTTAAACTTTTCCCCATCGGTATTTATTCCGAAAAAATTGTTTCCCTTTATAGTAAGTTCTATAATCTTGTCTTGGTCCAAGAGAGTAAGAAATTCGCTGTAATTGACTTCATGAACAGACTGGCGAGGCTGGTTGAAAACATTAAAAAATACAACAAAGAATAAAATTATAACCAGCCATAGAATTAAATTTCTATAAAAAGGGTTCAATTTAGGGTCCAATTTTTTTACCTTAACCTTGGTTTAATTTTTTTGTTCATGCTAAGTGCAAACAGGTTTTTCAAAACATAAATCATCTTTTTATTTTAGCATAAACA
>JAGHDE010000044.1 GCA_021160085.1 Pseudomonadota bacterium
AACCTATAGTGTACCAGTTGTTTCGCCAGGAGCATCGCTGGGTAGCTACGTTTGGAATGGATAACCGCTGAAAGCATCTAAGCGGGAAGCCAGCCTCAAGAACAGATATCCCTCGTCGATGAAAGTCGAAGACTAAAGGTCCCTGGTAGACTACCAGGTTGATAGGCTAGTAGTGTAAGTTTGGTAACGAATTCAGCTAACTAGTACTAATAGACCGTGCGGCTTGGCCATATTAAAATTTTGATCCGATTAGTTAAAAAGGAGTAGCAATTGATATAAAAAATAATAGTATTAAGCAACTTTTTTCGGTGACTATAGCGGAAAGGTCACACCCGTTCCCATTTCGAACACGGAAGTTAAGCTTTCCAGCGCCGATGGTACTGCTCTGGCGACGGAGTGGGAGAGTAGGACGTTGCCGGAATTTAAATTAGCCCTTTCAAATTGAAAGGGCTTTTTTTGTTTGTGAACAGGACGTTATTACCAGAGGCTGGTAAATATTTCTTTAAAATGAAGAGGGAGTATGATATTTGTTATATTTACGCATCAATTTTAGCGTTTTAGAATATTGCCTCTACATTATCAGGAGGGATACATCATGTCGGGTCATTCAAAATGGAGCACCATCAAAAGGAAAAAGGGTGCGACAGATGCAAAACGAGGGAAAATATTCTCGAGATTGATAAAAGAGATTACCATAGCCGCACGCCTGGGTGGAGCTGATCCTGAAGGGAATCCACGACTTCGCACTGCTGTTACAGCGGCAAAAACTGAAAACATGCCTAAAGATAATATTGAGCGGGCAATAAAAAAAGGCAGTGGTGATTTAGGAAGTGGAAATATTGAAGAAAGAATGTATGAAGGCTATGGGCCGGGAGGGGTTGCGGTTTTGGTTGAAACCTTTACTGACAACAAAAATCGTACGTCTGGGGAGGTCAGACATATATTTTCCAAGTATAATGGCGAATTAGGAGAAACCGGCTGTGTATCATGGCTTTTTGATAAGAAAGGTCTTATTGTTTTTGAAAAGGACCAAATAGATGAAGAAAAACTTTTTGAAGTTGCGCTGGAAGCTGGGGCTGAGGATATAAAGGAGGAGATTACTACCTTAGAAGTCATTAGCGGTATAAAAAATTTCGAGGATGTTAAGGCTGCGTTAGATCAAAATCAATTAGGATATATTTTAGCCGAAATAACGATGATTCCTAAGAATACAGTGGAGCTGGAAGGCAAAGAGGCTGAACAAATGATTCGTCTGATGGAAGTTTTGGAAGAGGATGATGATGTTCAAAAGGCCTATGCTAATTTTGATATTTCCGATGAAATTTTGGAGAAAATGAGTGGCTGAGTTTATTAGAGCAATGGGGGTAGATCCTGGTTTAGCGAAAACCGGGTATGCAGTTGTAGAAGTTTCTGATAAAAAAGGGATTGTCCGGGTATGGGATACTATCTCCACTGACCCAAAAGATTCCATGTCTAAAAGACTTCAAAAAATTTTCACTGATTTCGAAAAAATTCTTAAGAAATGGAATGTTGATATTCTGATTTTAGAGGGAATATATGTTTTGCCAAAATATCCGAATGCGGCTTTGCAGTTAGGGGCGGTCAGGGGGGTGGTAAGCCTGGGGGCCGCGATTGAAAATGTGGAGGTTAGAGAACTTAAGCCGACAGAAGTAAAGATGGCGCTCACCGGAAATGGGCGGGCCCGGAAAGACCAGGTGGAAAGAGCAGTCAGGAAGATATTTATGTTCAAGGACAGGATCAGACCTGATCATGCTTCTGATGCATTAGCATTGGCCTTGGTGGGATTATCCCGATACGGTATGATCAAATGGTGATTAAGGGACTATACTATAGTCCCTTAATCAATGAAATTCGTGCTTTTTGTGGCAGAAAATTTTCAGCCCTATGTTAAATTTCAAGGTAAGTGAGCTAAAGTTATTCGGCTTCAGGCACTTCTTGGTTCCGGTTTATCCGGGTTAGGCAGGGATGATGATAAGCTATCTCGAAGGTAAACTTTTCAAAAAGGAAGAGAATAGAGTAGTAATTTTAGCCCATGGGGTGGGATACGACGTTTTTCTTCCTTCTATCGTTCGTCATGCCTTTGATGAAAAAAAGGCGGGAGCAGATGGAGATGAGGTAAAATTGTACATCTCGTATTACCATAGCGAACGGCAGCCAAGACCAATGCTGATTGGTTTTAATAAAGAAGCAGAGAAAGAATTTTATGAACTTTTTATTACTGTTGGAGATATAGGCCCCACCAAGGCAGTAAAACTTATCACTCTGCCCATTCACGAGATAGCCCGGGCAGTTGAGGAAAGGAACGCTCCTTTTCTTGTTCAGATAAAAGGATTGGGGCCAAAGTTAGCAGACAAAATTATTGCGCACCTTTATGGAAAAGTAGGAAAATATGCTCTTATCAAGGAGCCGGCAGGGGCTAAAAGAACGTCAGAAAAAGAAGACATTGCGCACCAGGTTTTGGATGTGATGGTGAGACAGTTAGGACACAAGAAAAGCGAAGCAATGAAAATGATCCAGGAGGCTCTTCAGCGAAATCCTGAGGCTGATACTCCCGAACAGGTATTTGAAGAGGTTTACCGGAGCCAGAAACAGTAAAAAGAGATCGGGGTTCAGGGGCCAGGGTTCAGAACTAATTCCGGTTTTAGGGAGAACGAGTGCAATCGATAGGTCATCGTAGTTATTCCACTAACTCTTAACGAATGTGTTGAACGATGCCTGAAAAACCTCATTCTTTTAATTTAAAGGAAGCTTTTAAGACAGGGCTTGAAAATAATGCGGAGGACGATGGTTTCCTGAAAGAAGAGTGGAACCTGCGGCCCCAGCGGTTAAAAGAATGTATCGGCCAAAAACAGGTGATTGAATCTCTTGATATTGCTATCAGGGCGGCAAAGAAGAGAAAGGAGCCTCTTGACCACATTCTTTTTCAGGGCCCCCCGGGATTGGGGAAGACTACCCTGGCCAATATTGTTGCAAAAGAAATGGAGGGAAGGATTCATCATACCTCTGGCCCGGCCTTAGAGAAGGGGGGTGACCTGGTAAGCATCTTGACGTCAGTTGAGATAGGAGAGGTTCTTTTTATCGATGAAATTCATCGTATTCCTAAAATAGTGGAAGAATTGCTTTGTCCGGCAATGGAAGATTTCGCCGTTGATATTATTTTTGACAAGGGTGCTAATGCCAGGGCCTATCGTTCCAGACTTGAATGGTTTACACTGATAGGAGCCACAACCCGGCCAGGTCTTCTTTCAAGACCCCTGAGAGAACGCTTTGGAATTGTTCGGGAATTGACCTTTTATTCGGTTAAGGAGATCACGCAGATCGTCAAGAGATCTGCGGCTATACTGCAAGTGGTTATTGATGATATGGGAGCTCAGGAGATATCCCGCCGGTCGCGGGGAACCCCCCGGGTTGCCAATCACTTGCTCAAAAGGGTGAGAGATTATACCCAGGTAAAGGAAGACGGAAAAATAAAAAAACCGGTTGCCAGTGCTGCGCTTCAATTGGAAGGAGTGGATACGGAAGGACTGACGATTTTAGACCGACGATTTTTAGAAGTCATCATTAATTACTACAAAGGAGGTCCTGTAGGTATCGAGGCAATAGCGGCTACCTTACAGGAGGAGAGTGAAACATTAGAAGAATTGGTAGAGCCGTTTCTCCTCAAAAAAGGTTATCTTATCCGAACTTCAAGTGGTCGCCGGGCTACTGAGAAAGCTTTTGCCCATCTTAATATTCTTCCTCAAACCGGATTTTTTTCAGACAGAACTTTTATTTAAATTCAAGTAATTTTTTCTAAGCGAAATGTTTAACAACCAAAGTATAATTGAAATCAAACATCTCAGCAAATCCTATAAAAGCAAAGAAGGAAAGATCGAGGCGTTGCAGGAATTAACGCTTCAGATTAACCAGGGTGAGATCATTGGCCTTTTAGGACAGAACGGAGCTGGAAAGACCACTGCGGTTAAATTGGTCATGGGTTTTTTGTCCCCAACCGAGGGGGATATCTTTTTTCAGGGGAAAAAGCTCAATGTGGCTGCTCCCCGCAAAAAGATCGGCTATCTTCCGGAAAGCTTCCAGCCAAACCCTAACCTTACCGTGTATGAGTATATACAATTCCTTAGCGCTCTATCCGGCTCTGAAAATGCTCATTGCGCAAAAGATGACATTATGGATATTCTTAAACAAGTGGGGATGAATACCGTTCCGAACAGGATGATTTCGGATCTCTCCAAAGGGATGATCCAGCGGGTAGGGTTGGCACAGGCGTTTGCGGGAGATCCTGATTTGTTGATTTTAGATGAGCCTACCTCGGGATTGGACCCGATTGGAAAGACTGACATTATTGACTTTTTGCTGGCGATGAAGCAGCAAGGCAAGACCATCTTTTTTTGCTCTCATATATTATCGGAAGTGGAGCGGCTCTGTGATCGCATTGGCATTTTGGCAGATGGGCGGTTGCGGTTTCTTGGTTCCGTGAAAGAATTTCTGGGGAAATGGGGGGTAAAAAATCTGGAAGACGGATTTAAACTGGAGGTTCAATGCGCAACATCCTCACCATCAGTAAAATAACGTTAAAAGAAAGCCGGCGGGATAAAATTTTTATCGGGCTGTTGCTCTTTTTGCTTCTGCTTTTTGTTTTTTCCGTCTATATAAGCACCCTTTCTTTGGGGACAGTAGCCCGTTTCATCGAGAATACCGGAATGCTGGGTATCTCAATGGTTTGTTTGATGGTAGCCATCCTCTTCGGATTGTTTTCTCTCTACCGGGAAAAAGATCGAAACGAACTTTATGTGCTCATCAACCGGGTTCCCCGCTACATCTATCTTCTGGGGAGACTTTTAGGGACCGCATATGTTATTACCATCTTCGCTTTTGCCGCTGGTCTGGGAATTTTTCTGTTGACCTGGTTTTTTGGTCATGTCTATGCTCCGGAGCTTTTCTGGGCGGTTTATTGGGCTGTTTTGGAGTTTACGCTTCTTACCGGGGTCGGACT
>JAGHDE010000091.1 GCA_021160085.1 Pseudomonadota bacterium
TGGTGTTTTTCGACACTGGGAACGCATGGAGAAAAGAAGATGCTATTGATTTTGATCTGCGCGAAAGCGTTGGATTTGGCATCAGATGGAACTCTCCGTTTGGTCCTCTCCGGATAGAATGGGGGTACGTACTTGATCCTGAGGATGATGAGGATAAAAGCCAAATTGAATTCTCAATGGGGTCACTATTTTAATAATGAAGGCAAAAACTCTTTTAATAACAGCAGGCAGAAAGGGAAAACCATGCACAAAAAAATAATAGCGGTTACCGCAATAATGTTACTTGGCTTTGTATCTATAGTGACAGCAGAGGTGAAAGCAAATTTCAAAGTGGGGTACATAGATATCCAGAAAGCGCTTAATGTCTGTAAGGCGGGGAAAGAGGCGGCTGCCAAGCTCCAAAAGGCGTTGGAAAAGGCACAGAAAAAGTATGAAACTCAGGGAGAGAATCTAAAAAAAGAGAAGGAGAACATGGAACGGCAGGCACCTCTTTTGGATGAGGATGTTCTTCAAGATAGAATGCGGGATTTTCGGGGTAAGTATCGAGATTGGGAACGATTCCGGAAAGACACCGAAGCTGATATCCGTCAAAAACATAATGAAATGGTTGAAAAAATCACCAAAGAGCTGATTGAATTTTCCAGCAAAATTGGAGAAGAGGGCGGGTACACCCTGATTCTGGAACGGAGCATGGTGCCCTATGTTGATGAATCCCTGGATGTTACTGACCGGGTTATAAAACTTCACAACGAAGAATACCAAAAAAAGGAAGTGACGAGTCCTGCGCAATAAAAGGATGTTGTTCAAATAAAGAATCTATGGGGTATAAATAAAAGATGAAAAAGAGTGTTGCGGAACTGGCTCGCATGGTGGGAGGAACCGTTGCTGGTGACGGGTCAGTAACCATTACTGGTCTGGCAGGGATGTCTGAAGCCCGGAAGGGAGAGATTACCTTTTTATCCAACCCTAAATATCGTTCGCTGCTTTTAGAAACCAGGGCCTCAGCCGTTATCGCTAAAGAAGAATCTGAAAAGGGGAGGGTCCCTTTTATTATCTGCTCTGACCCCTATGTTGCCTATGCTAAAATTGCGCAGCTCTTTTTCCAGAAACCACATAAACCGCAAGGGATAAGCAAACAAGCCAGCATAGCCAGCAGTGCATTAATTGGTCCGGAGGCTACAATTTCCCCCTTTGTTTTTATCGGTGAAAACGTGAGGATAGGTGCCCGGGTAACTCTCCATCCGGGGGTATTTATCGGAGATAATACGGTAATTGGCGATGATATAGTTTTTCATCCCAATGTAACTGTTCACCAAGGATCGATTATTGGAAATCGAGTTACTTTCTATCCAGGAGTAGTTATTGGGGGGGATGGTTTTGGTTATGCCCGGGAAAGGGGGAAATATATCAAGATTCCTCAGGTTGGTATTGTCCAGATAGATGATGATGTTGAAATCGGCGCCAATTCAACTGTAGACAGAGCTGCTTTGGGAAAAACCTGGATCAAGAGGGGCGTAAAAATTGATAATCTGGTAATGATAGCCCATAATGTGGTTGTGGGTGAAGACACGGTTATAGTATCTCAGTCGGGTATTGCCGGCAGTTCAGAAGTCGGGAATGGGGTTGTTCTGGCCGCCCGAGCAGGGGTCAGTGGTCATGTGAAAATAGGTGATAATGTTACGGTAACTGCTCGGGGGGGCATAAGCAAAAACATTCCCCCGAACAGTGTTGTTTCGGGTTCCCCGGCTATGCCGCATAGGAACTGGTTGAAATCGAAGGTTATCTGCAGCCGATTGCCGGAAATGAATACGGATGTAAATAAACTCAAGGAAAAAGTCAAGGCAATTGAAAACCAGTTAAAAATTAGAGGGGAGGCATAATGTTAGACATCAATATGATCAGGAAGATTCTTCCCCACCGCTACCCTTTTCTTTTGGTGGATAGAATTCTGGAATTTGATCCGGGAAAACGCATAGTGGGATTAAAAAATATCACCATGAATGAGCCTTATTTTCAGGGGCACTTTCCGGATTTCCCAATTCTTCCCGGCGTCATCATTATTGAGGCCATGGCTCAGACCGGAGGTCTCTTTGTTTTTGCCCGGAATCCTGAAGAAGCCGAAAATAAAAACTTATTTTTTTCCGGAATTGATAAAGCTCGTTTCAGAAAGCCGGTCATTCCCGGAGACCAAATGATTCTTGAACTGGAGATGCTAAAGCACCGAGGTCCGTTGTGGAAATTCAGGGGGAAAGCTACTGTTAATGGTGATCTGGCTGCTGAAGCTGAACTTCTGGCTTCGATAATCGAAAAGGAGCCTCAAGAAGAAGAGAGCTCATAAACATCGACCAGAGAAAACCAACCCCATTCTGTTAACATTAGACAATAAGCATGAGGAATATAATGATTCATAAAACAGCAATCATCGATTCATCTGTCATCTTAGGAGATGGTGTCAAAATAGGACCTTATTCAGTTATTGGTCCTCAGGTAACAATTGGGGATAACACTAAAATTGATAGCCATGTAATTATTAAGGGACCTACCAGGATCGGAAAACGATGCTCATTTTACCCCTTTTCCTCAATCGGAGATGTCCCCCAGGATTTGAAATTTAAAGGGGAAGATACCAAGCTTGTTATTGGGGATGATAACATGATCCGGGAGTACGTAACTATCAACCGGGGCACAGAAGAAGGCAGAGGTTTAACCGTTATCGGAAATCATAATTTTCTCATGGCTTATACCCATATTGCCCATGACTGCACCATCAATAATAACGTGATCATGGCCAATGGAGCGACGCTGGCCGGTCACATTATCATTGAAGATTTTGCAATTTTGGGTGGGCTGGTAGCGGTTCATCAATTTGTTACCATTGGGCGCAATGCTTTTATCGGAGGCTGTTCAGCGGTTTCTCAGGACGTTCCCCCTTTTTGTCTGGCAGCAGGCAATCGGGTCCGCCTTCACGGATTGAATCTGACCGGGCTTAAACGGGCTAATTTTTCCTCTGAGGCGATTCGAAACCTCAAGAAAGCCTATCGCATTCTTTTCCGTTCCAGCCTTACACTTAAGGAAGGTATCCTTCAGACCCAGCAAACCATTAAAGATTCTTCCGAGGTAGATCATTTAATTGAGTTTCTTCAAAAATCAAAAAGAGGAATCCATCGATAAATCGATCAATCGTTTCGGTCTTATTGCCGGGGGCGGCCGGTTTCCTTTGCTTTTTGCCCAGTCGGCGCATAAGCAGGGGATCGAAATTTTAGCTGTAGCCCATAAAGGCCAGACAACTCCTGAACTGGAGAGATATGTCGATAAGATTTATTGGATAAAGGTTGGGCAATTAGGTAAACTTATCAAAATATTAAAAACTGAAAAGATCAAAGATGCCGCCATGGTGGGGGACATAAATAAAACGCTTATGTTTTCCAATGTAGCTCCCGACCTTCACGCCCTATCTCTTTTGGCAAAAACCAGGACCCTCAATGATGATGTTCTTTTGAGGTCAGTATCAGACGAAATTGAGAAAGAGGGGATTACCATCCATAGTTCGACCTTGTTCCTCAACGATTTGCTTAGCCCCGCGGGATGTCTTACCAGGCGCAAGCCCGGTAAAAAAGAGACCAAAGATATCGAATTTGGCTGGAAGATTGCTAAGGAAATCGGGAGACTGGATATTGGACAGAGTATCGTGGTTAAAAATCAGGTTGTTCTGGCAGTCGAAGCTATCGAAGGAACTGATGAGGCTATTCGCCGGGCGGGTAAATTGGGTGGTGGAAAAGGATTGATTATCATTAAGGTGAGCAAACCCCAACAAGATATGCGTTTCGATATACCTGCCATTGGTCCCAAGACCATCGCCACAATGCAGGAAGCTGGCGCTACTGTTTTAGCCATTGAAAAAGGAAAAACTCTTCTTATTGATAAAATAGAGTTGATCCGCTCAGCCAATCAAGCCAATCTTTCCATTGTTGCTTTGTAAATTTTTTGTTTATGGAGACGCTTATGAAAACGCCAGCTGAAAAGCTAAATGTTGGAGTTGTGGGAGTAGGGTACTTTGGAAAGTTCCATGTTGAAAAGTATGCTCGCAATCCCCTGGTAAATCTGGTTGGAGTTGTTGATCTCGATGCTGAGAAAGCCCGGAAAATTGCCGAGAAAAACAAAACCCGGCCTTTCTATGATCCGGCTGATTTTTATGACAAAGTCGAAGCTGTGAGCATTGCTGTTCCCACCCCTTATCATTTTTCGGTGGCTCAAGAATTTCTCAAGCGGGGCATTCATGTTCTTTTAGAAAAACCGATGGCGGTTACTGTGGCAGAAGCCAAAAAATTATTAGAGCTGGCTCAGTTAAAAGAATGCATACTCCAAATTGGTCATTTAGAAAGGTTCAATCCAGCGCTTACTGCCTTGCGTCAATCCTTGACCAACCCCCGTTTTATCGAATCCCATCGACTCCAATCCTTTATTGAAAGGGCGATTGATGTTGATGTGATAATGGACCTTATGATTCACGATATTGACGTTATTTTAAACCTGGTTAAATCGGATGTTTCTGAAATTCGGGCGACCGGAGTACCGGTTGTTTCATCCCGTATAGACATCGCCAATGCTCGGGTTACCTTTAAAAATGGATGCGTGGCAAATGTTACCGCAAGTCGGGTATCCCTTAAATCCATGCGAAAGATTAGAATATTTCAACCAGATGCGTATTTCTCCATTGATTTTGCTCAAAAGAAGGTTTCCATTCACCGAAAAGTAGCTGATATAGAAGGTTCGGATTTTCCTAAAATTGTGGAAGAAAAAGTTACGCCTCAAGAATATGACGCCCTGGAAGTAGAGGTGCAGGCCTTTGTTGAATCAGTTCTTAATAATACACTACCACTGGTAACTGGTCTGGATGGACTCAAGGCATTAGAGGTCGCAAATGAAATAAAGAAGCAGACTTCCGCCAGCCCCCGGGACTAAAGCGATTGAAGACAGAAAAAGAGATAAAGATCCTTATTATTGCTGGCGAGGCTTCCGGAGACCTCCATGGTTCTTGCCTGGTCAAGGAACTGCTTGCCTTAAATCCCCGGCTTCGGTTTTATGGTGTCGGGGGTGAAAAGATGAGGTCCGCAGGGGTCAATCTTGTTGCTGACATTAATGATATGGCTGTTGTTGGCATAACCGAGGTATTCCTCAAGCTGAGAAAAATCTATGGGGTTTATCAAAGACTGAAAAAATTTCTCGCCACCGATCATCCTGCCCTCATAATTCTTATCGACTATCCGGATTTCAATCTTCTCTTCGCCCGGGCTGCCAAAAAAAAGGATATCCCGGTCGTCTATTATATCAGCCCTCAAGTTTGGGCCTGGCGAAAAAGGCGGATACGGCGGATCGCACGCTTGATAAAAAAAATGATTGTGATTTTCCCTTTTGAGAAGAAATTTTATCAGCAAGCCAATATTGATGTGGAGTTTGCAGGACATCCCCTCTTAGATTCAATTCGGCCTCACCTGTCCCGGAGCGAAGCCTTCCATCAGTTTGCGCTAACCCCGGGAATGCTGACAATTGGCCTTCTCCCCGGCAGCCGGATGAGTGAGATCCGTCGACACCTTCCCCCTATGGTAAAGGCGTTACCGCAAATTACAAAACACTTAACGTCGGTGCAATTCATTTTTCCGGTTGCTCCCGGACTTGATAGCAGAAATATTGAACAGATGGTTGGCTCTCAAGAAACAACCATCCGAATTGTGGACGACAATATATATGATGTTATGAAAATAGCGGATTTGCTTCTTGTTGCCTCAGGAACTGCTACAGTGGAAGCGGCAATCATAGGAACCCCTATGATTGTCCTTTATCGGGTCTCTTCTATTACGTACCTGCTGGGGAAATTATTGATAAAGGTAAAAAATATTGGTATGGTAAATATCATTGCCGGGAAAACGGTTGCTCCTGAGCTGATCCAAAAAGATCTGAATCCGGAACAGATAACCAGCACCGTATTGAAAATAGTTCAAAATCCATCTACATTGAAGGAAATGAAAAAAGAATTGATCAAGGTCAAGGAAAAGTTGGGAGATCCAGGAGCCTCCCTTCGCGCCGCCCGGGTCATAAACGAGATTCTTCAGCAGTACAAAAATGATGAATAACTATCAACGCCTCCTCAAATACGTCAAACCCTATTGGGACCGTCTCTTTGCCGCCATGGTCTGTATGGTAATTCTTGCCCTGACCACGGCTGCCATCGCCTATTTGACCAAACCGATGCTGGATGATATTTTCATCCAGAAAAATGTCCTGATGTTGAAATTAATCCCCTTAGCCATAATTGGGGTAGCAATAATAAAAGGGCTGGCAGAATACACTCAGGCCTACCTTATGGCCTATGTGGGCCTTAGCGTTGTCAGAAATCTCCGGGATAACATCTACTATCACATTCAATCTCTTTCTGCCTCATTTTTCACCAAAACACCCACCGGAGTATTAATCTCCCGGATTACCAATGATGTCACCCTCGTTCAACGGGCGGTTTCTGACGTTATCACCAGTGTTGTAAAAGATGTTTTTACCATTATTGCTCTTATCTCTCTGATAATTTACAATGACTGGAAACTGGCAGGGATTGCATTTCTTGTAATGCCCTGGGCAGTGATTCCCATATATAAATTTGGCAAGCGGGTGCGAAAATTTGCAACCCGGAGCCAGGAAAA
>JAGHDE010000201.1 GCA_021160085.1 Pseudomonadota bacterium
CTTATGTTCAAGGTAGTAGATGAGGTGGCTCGGGTCTTAAAAGATGAATTTGATGTAGAAATTATCGAAGCCCATCACCGGATGAAAAAAGATGCTCCCAGTGGGACTGCGGTTCGTCTGGCCCAAATAGTGGCTGAAGGCACAGAACAGGATTTAGGAAAGATGGGGGTGTATGGAAGGAAAGGGATTGTGGGAGAACGGAGACCCGGGGAGATAGGTGTTCACGCGGTTCGCGCTGGAGATATTGTGGGGGAACATACCGTCCTCTTTGCCGGACCGGGGGAGCGATTTGAAATAACCCACCGGGCTCATAGTCGGGACACATTTGCCGGTGGAGCCGTGAGGGCGGCTCTTTGGATTGCTGAACAACCGCCGGGAAGCTACAGCATGGAAGATGTGTTAGGTATATAACTTATAAAAATTTAATGTCGGTTTCGGGAGGGAGAATCATCATGGTTGAAGATGAAAAAAAAATTCATGATATCAGAATAAAGGAAAGATATATTGACGATGGATCAATAACAAAAGAAGAATACAAAGATTATCTTGAATCTCTTCCTGATGTGTCCTCAAAAGTTGACGACGAATATCATTTCGATTTTTCTTCTGTTTGCAAAGAAAACAAGGGTGAATCCTTTTCCAATTCTCACCCGGAAGATGTTCCTTCCATAGAGGATTAGAAAAACCACTGATTTTCGGGGAGCGAATAAGCTATGGTGAAAAAAAACGTTTGTTGTTTGATCGGCATAGTTTTGATGGTAACCGGAATCGCTTTGTTTATTGTAGTTGTCCCCATGGTGAAATCCGCTGATTTGGGATTAAAAGAATATATATGGGCAATAGTCGTTATATGCTCTACGTGTATGGGATTCGGATTGATTATGATGTGTCTGATTAAGGACGTTAAGGACGAGAAACCAAATGCCAAATCTTAAAATTCATGCTGAAGATTGGGAATCATATCAAAAAGTAGAAGAAATTTTTGAACAAACCCGCATCTTAAAACGCCAGTTAGAACTTGATTTGGGACGTTGGAGTTTTGTCGTTTTTGGACCTAATAAAGGCACCGACCACACCATAGTAAGAGAAGGTTGCGCGGTTCATTTAAAAATTGATGATTCCCTAATTTATATTGCTGCGGTTGGTAATCCGGAAAAGGTTGGGGAACGAGGTATGCCAATTGAGGAATTTGCTCAAGAAGAGCTCCCTCCTGAATTAAACGGTTTAGAAATTTATCAGGTTGACCCGGTTCGGCCATTAAATATTTACGAAAAATGGAAAGGCCCTCATCCTTCGGAGGCCGTAGAATCAATTTTAGAGAACTTTAAGGATAAAAATATAGCAGTTATTGAAACACCAGATGAACGATACTGGAGTCTGTCGGTTCTTAAATATCTCAATGAATGTGATCAGTTTTTCCCCGATGTTCTCACCGAAGCCCTCAAAAAAGGAGATTTGCCCTTAAAAGGATATTTTTCTCCATTAAGCACAAAGATGCATTGATTCAAATAAATTTCTCAGGTATCATCACCACTAACTTCATTTTGCAAAATCCAACCAGTGTTTAAAAATACTTAGGGAAGAAAAAGAAATGGTTAAAAAGAAAAGCATTGTCAGCGCAATAACCTTTTGGGGAGTGGTTATAATTTGTGTGAGCAGCTTAGTGCTTTTGTCGGTAACCGCCAATTGCATTGACTCTAAACCAGCGCCCGATTTTTTGTTTAATGACTTGGATGGAAAGCAAGTCAGGTTATCTGACTATCGGGGTAAAATAGTTATTCTCAATTTCTGGGCGGACTGGTGCCCTCCCTGTAAACGGGAGTTGCCTGATTTGGTTGAGTTGTACCAAAAATATAAGGAAAGGGGACTTGTCATCATCGGGATTGCGATCAACTCAAAAACAAAAAAACTAAAAAAAATAGTGTTGGAAAAAGGAATCACCTATCCAGTAGTTATCGGAGATTATGATATCACGCTGAGATACGGAGGGATTCGGGCAATTCCTACTACCTTTATTATCGACCGCGAAGGCAATATCATCAAAAAGCGCTTAGGCGCGACCACCAAAGCGATATTTGAAGAAGACATTAAACCCTTTTTAAACTGATGAAAAAAATTATGAACCGAGAAACATATGATCTCATTATTATTGGAGGCGGTCCAGCAGGTTTGACCGCCGGACTTTATGCGGCAAGGGCTAAATTAAAAACTTTGCTGTTAGAAAAACTGCCGCTTACAGGTGGGCAGACCATTAATGCCTGGATGCTGGAAAATTACCCCGGTTTTCCTGATGGTATTTCGGGACCGGAATTAATAAAAAAAATGGAAACCCAGGCCCGGAAATTCGGCCTCATGATAAAAACGGGGGAAGTGAATGAGATCAAAGTTAGTGGAGATATGAAGCAGGTAGTACATGAGGAAGGCGATTATTTCTGTCGAACGATCATTGTGGCTACTGGGGCATCACCCAGTCGATTAGGTGTAAAGGGGGAGAAGCGCCTCATAGGTAAAGGCATATCATTTTGTGGAACCTGTGACGGATTTTTCTTTAAGGACAAGGACGTGGTATTGGTAGGAGGTGGAGATACCGCCATGGAAGAAGCCCTCTTTTTGACCCGTTTTGTAAGAAAACTTTCGGTAGTGCATCGTCGTGATTCCTTGCGAGCCACCAGGATTCTCCAGGATAGAGCTTTTGAGAATGACAAAATCAACTTTATCTGGGATACGGTGGTCGAAGGGATTGAAGGAGAAAAAAATGTGGACAAGGTTATTTTAAAGAATGTCAAAACCGGTGAGATTTCGGTGGAAGAGACCGATGGAATATTTGTTTTTGTGGGAACAAATCCCAACACTCAATGCTTACAAGGGTTTATTGACCTTGACAAACAAGGATTTATTCTTACCAATAAAAATCTGGAGACCTCGGCGCCGGGTGTTTTCGCCGCCGGTGATGTCCGGAAGAAACTTTTACGACAGATATCTACCGCGGTAGGGGATGGCGCAACAGCAGCCTTTGCAGCGGAAAAATATATAGATAGCTTTCACTCATAGATCTTTGGCTTGCTGCAGGGAATAAATTTTATATTTATCGATCCCGGCAAAAAGCTGATTATGGACTAATCCAAAAACATTTTTTAAAACTTTTGTTTAGCTTATGGAATCCACTCCCTTGATAGCGGCTTTTTTAGCTGGTTTACTCTCTTTTGTCTCACCCTGTGTTCTTCCACTTGTGCCCGCTTATATTTCTTACATCTCAGGCGTTGCAATGGAAGATATGATGAACCGTCATTTGGAATTAAGGATAAGAAGAGTAATTTTATTAAATGCGCTCTTTTTTTGCTTAGGATTTTCCCTGGTATTTGTTGTTCTCGGTGCCTCCGCTACGTTTCTGGGGCAGTTTTTTCTGTCCCATCTGCAAATATTATGCAAGCTGGCCGGCATTCTCATCATTGTTTTGGGATTACATATAGCCGGTTTTCTCCGGATTAATTTTCTATACCGGGAAAAAAGAATCCAGTTACAAAAAAAACGAGTCGGTATTGGCTGGTCATTTCTTGCCGGCTTTGCCTTTGCCTTCGGGTGGACACCATGTATCGGCCCTATTCTGGCTGGTATCTTGGTGCTTGCTGGCACCCGTGAAACCATGGGAGATGGAATCCTTCTCCTCAGCCTCTATTCTCTGGGTTTGTCGATTCCGTTCATACTTACTGCCCTGGCAGTCGAGTCTTTTTGGAAAACCTTTGAACGGGCAAAAAAACACTTTCGGAAGATCGAAATTGGAAGCGGAGTTTTACTGATTCTGATTGGTATTTTAATTTTTACCAGTGACCTTCAGCGGATAGGGGGATCCTTCACCGCAAGTTTAGGATATATAACAGAATGGATAGAAATGTTTGAACAAAAACTACTGCATTTTTAATTAATCAAAGAAAGGAGTAACTCCATGGGAAAAGAAGTCGTCTTCACTGATAATAATTTTAATGAAGAAGTAATAGAGTCAAAAACCCCGGTTCTGGTTGACTTGTGGGCAGAGTGGTGCGGTCCCTGTCTAATGATTGGGCCGGTTGTAGAAGAGATTGCGGATGAATATGAGGGAAAAATTAAGGTGGGTAAACTGAATGTAGACGACAACCAGAAAACTGCGGCAAAATACGGAATCAGAAGCATTCCCACCCTGCTCTTTTTTAAAGGAGGGGAGCTGGTTGACCAGATAGTAGGCGCTCAGTCAAAAACCAAGATAGTCGAGGTTGTAGAAAAAATTTTATAACATGCCTTCCCGAAAAAAACGAGTACCTTCCCCTGTTTCTATAAAAGGACTTGTCATTTTTTTTCTTTTAGTGATTGCTTTTTGTGGTTATGTATTTTACTGCATCTCCCCGGTGGCTGACAGAGATAAAGTTGATCACATCACGTCTCGGGATATACCTTCCAAAACGATTCCTGAAGTTATAGATAATTCCCCCTCCTGCCAGCGAATTAATGAACGAATCTATCGTTCCTGCAAAAAGTTAGGCGTGTCAGAAAGGGGTTTCACTATCCTGGAACGACACCAGGTCCATAGGAAAGGGCAGAAATGGTTCTACACAAAGGGCAAAATTTTTCTTCCTAAAGAGATTGATCTAACTCGGGCAGCTCACGATATTAGCAGAGAGTTGCACGGTGTCAAAGCTCTTGCGGCTAAGTGGGATAAGGATAGAGACGATCGAGGTTTTTTATCGATCTCTTTAAAAGGGGTCTTAACCCATTTTTTTACTATAATGCATAGCCCCCCCCGTCTGGCCATCATCATTGACGATATCGGAGAGGATATAAAAACAACCAGAGAATTCCTAAATCTGGGGATACCCCTTACTCTTTCTATTTTGCCGGATTTATCCTGTTCGAAGGAATCAGAGGAACTGGCGCACAATCGTGGTTATGAAGTAATGCTCCATCTCCCCATGGAGCCGAAGGACATTCGCAACCACAATCCTGGTGAAGGAGCTATTTACACCTGCATGGATGAAAATGAAATTTCTAATACTATTATCCGGCATATCAATAAATTTAAATATATCAAAGGGGTAAACAATCACATGGGATCCCTGGTTACTGAAAATGAGCAGACTATGCGCTGGGTGTTGAAAACCCTGAAACCCACCGGACTCTATTTCATAGACAGCCGAACCAGCTCTCGATCAGTAGCCTTCAAAATTGCTCATGAAATGAAGATTCCCAGTGGAAAGAATGAAATATTTATAGATAATGAACCCGAAATTAATTATTGTAAAAATTTTATCGACAAAGCTATCCAGCGGGTAAAAAAAGAAGGCAAAGGCATAATTATCGGCCATCCCCGGGAAACAACGCTCCAAGCATTACGGGAAATAAATTCTAAAATCCAGGATGAGGGGATAGCCCTGGTGTTTGTTTCAGAATTAGTGCTATAGGATAGCGGATTTCGGATTGAAAAATATTTTAAACCTCTTTGCCCTTGTCTGAAACGGTTTTTGAACAATCTAAGGCTCGTTCCAGGCGATTTGAAAAACCACCCTAAAGGAACCAACCCGTTCAAATCGCTGATCTTGCACTTCGCCAAGATTGATAAACAAAAATCGTTTTAAAGACCGCTCAAAGAGATTCATGGCCTGACAACTCATCTTTTTAGCTCAATTTGGTTGTTTTGGAAGCGCAAAAATTGAAATTAAAGTTATTGATGTAAATTTCTACATGAGCAATATGAGAAC
>JAGHDE010000107.1 GCA_021160085.1 Pseudomonadota bacterium
CTCTTTCCCCCACGTAATGGATTCCAAGATTTGCGTGGAGTTTTTTCTGATAATCATAATCTACTACGATTGAATATTTATCCTCCGGTCGCCGAAGCAGATCACCTCCATTAGTTTTGTCTTTAGTATCAGTATAGGTATAGTTGGCAGAAACAAAAAGGTTTTTGTATGGATTGACCCGTAGTTCTATCTCCCACCCTTCGGCTTCAGCTTTGTTCAGATTAACGTAGGTGCTGGTAAAGGTTACCGGATCAGAATAATAGGCGATAAAGTCATCATAATCATTGTTAAAATAGACCAGACTGATCCAAAGCTTATCATCGAGGAGAGTTTGTTCAATTCCTAAATCAAAGCTCTCGCTCTCCTCGGGGTCAAGATCGGGGTTGCCCCCCAGAAAAAAGAAAGCAGGGATAGCCGGGGCATAGAGTTGATATAATGTTGGAGCTTTAAATCCGGTTCCCCACGTTCCCTTGAGTTTTGTTCCGGTAGGACGACAGAGATATGCGGCAGCCACCTTATAAGTCGTCTCGCTCCCAAATTCTTCGTGATCATCTATCCTTACTCCAACAGTTGTAAAGAGGCTGTCCCACAATTTCAGCTGATTTTGTATATAGTAGCCATAATTGTTGACCGATTCTTTCGGAAATGCGGACATTGATTCGAAGGCTCCCCAGGGTGTGACATCTCGATAATAATAATTGGATTCTCCCTCTTCTTCTTCGTATTCGACCCCGAGGGTTATGGTGTCAAAGTCACTGATAGTGATATTGTTTTGCCAGTCAACACTGAATATGGATGCGTCGTACCATCCTTTGGCAAAAAAGTTGGGCTCCCGAACATCAGGGTTGTCCCTGTCGTCCCGGTTACTCTCGTAATAACCGATCTTTAACGCTGTATTCCACAGTTCCATAAGCTGATGATCGTATCGCAGTTGATAAAGCTGGGAATTGGTTTCCATGACAAAATTCGGATCGTTCGTTGTTTGAAAATTGAAAAAATCCCAATCATCAAGGTGAACTTTGGCATCAACAGAACGAAACACAAAATCAAGGCTTCCCAGATCGAATAACTGGTACCCCAAACGGCCTGAAAAAACGTTGTTTTCATAGTCGTCATCGGAGGCTATCCCATCACTATCAATACGGGAACCAGAAAATGAATAGTCCCATTTCCCGGTCTTTCCGCTCCCGCTGAGAATTTCTCTAAAGGTGTTGTCTGAGCCAACTTCACTCATTAGGGAAAAAGTCGGTGGCCATTCTCCTGTTTTGGTAATAATGTTTATAACGCCCCCAATGGCGTCAGAACCATAGAGGGTTGATTGCGGCCCCCGAACGACCTCTATCCGTTCGATGTTTTGAGTTGTTAGATCGGCAAAATTAAAGGCTCGATCCGGGCTGATGGGATCATTTATTTCCATCCCATCAATCATGATCAGAGTATCCCCGGCCCGGGCTCCCCGGATAAATATTGATGTAAATCGTCCCGGTCCTCCCTGAGTTGCAATGTCGAGGCCCGGGACCCTCCGCAATGTTTCTTTTATGGTAATATCTTTCGTGGCCTCAATTTCTTTCGCGGTGATGATCGAAACCGAACTGGCAATCTCTTCAAGATTTTTTTCAGTACGAGTGGCGGTTACCATAATTGGCTCTAATTTTATCTCCTGCTGTTCCTGGTCTTCACTCCAACCCGGCGATGCCAAACAGGAAAAAATTAACAAAATTACCGAAAAAACAGTTATGATGGAACTTAGCTTTTTCATACACAACCTTCTTTTCATAAACAAAGTTAAAAAAACAAAAAAATCCTTGAACCTATTGGATTCAAGGACTGCGCCCAGCTTTCTTCACCCTTTATCCCCGTAAACGGTAGAAAATATTCGTCTACAGGCAGGTCTTCTGACTTCCGGATCATTCTACTTTCTCCGCCTTCCCCCCCCCCGATAAATCGGAGCAGTGGCATTCTGGAGATTTCGTCCCCGGTTACAGCGGCGGGACCATTCCCGATTTTAACGGGATTCCCTTTTAAATCCGCGTCGGGCGGATACCTGTATGGACAAATCTTTTTTTTAAAAAAATAGCGGATGGTTAGACAAATGTCAACATTTTTTTGCTAATCAACTTTTGTGACCTCAGGTAAAAAGGGAGCGCTGTTTCCCGGCGGGGATTTTTTTGGCCTTTGCTGACTTATGATCGGGAACAACGGTAATCATCTCCGGAGGAATTTCTGAGATAAAGGAGGAAGGCGCAGCCTCTCTATTTTCCCCAAAAAGATGCCGGCTTTGTGAGCATGAAAGATAGAGCCTTTTTTTAGCTCTGGTCATGCCTACATAAAAAAGTCTCCTCTCTTCTTCCAGATCAGAAGGGCCTTCGCCAAACTCGGTACAGGGGAAAATTCCTGATTCCAGACCAACCATGAATACCACCGGAAACTCCAATCCTTTGGCAGCGTGAACCGTCATCAGGGTGACGGCTTCGGCTTTGGAATTATAAGTTTCTCCTTCTTTAAGAAGTGCGACAGTTTCCAGAAATTCGGGAAGCTGATCATGTGCCGGCCCATCTGAAAATGGTTCGGTGAGCAGGAACCACCACGGATGGTTTTCATCTTCAAGGGGCATGTTTAAATTCAATCCTTGGCAAATGGTTGCTATTAACTCCCTGAGGCTTATTGCAAGCATCTCCTTTTGCATTCGATGGAGAAAAGATAAAAGTTTGTGATCCGAATCTATCCGGTAAGGGTCAAGCAGCCCGTCAATCTTTGGAGAGTGAAAAATTTGATAGAGAGAACCTTCTCTGTCTCGGGCTAAGTCGAGGAGCTGGGTTATGGTGGTCCGATCAAATTTATTATCCATAGCCTGGAGGATGGCGGAAAAAGATAGATCATCATGAGGATTTAAAAGCGTTTTAAGAAAAGGGACTACATATTCCATTGCTGAATCCGGTTGAGAAGAGACTCCCCCCACAACCTGATAAGGAATACCGGACTGTTTAAGCGCTTCAGAAAAAAAACGTGATATATGATGAAGGCGATAGAGAATGGCAATCTCATTAAATCCGAAACTGTCTGATCCCTCAAAAGATGATTCCATGCGGATGCCTCCGATCAATTTTTCAATTTCCTTCACCACCAGACGGGCTTCAGCTTTATCGTTTGCTGCTTGTAAAAGGTGGACAGGCAGTCCGGTAGAAGCAGATGAGGTGAGAGTATGGGGAATACGATCAGAATTATGAGCGATAACTGTCTGAGCGCTGGTAAGGATGGTGCGGGTGGACCGATAATTTTCTTTCAGGGCAATGGTTCGGACATCAGGATAATCCTGTTGAAATTTCAAAAAATGTTTCACATTCGCTCCTCGAAAGGCATAAATGGCCTGATCGGCATCGCCGATTACCCAGAGACTGGCAGCAGGACCAGATAGTTCCTTTAGAAACTGGTATTGAAGGTTGTTTATGTCCTGGTATTCATCCACCAGCAAGTGACAAAAACGATTTCGGCAGGTATCTCTGACCTCGGGATTCTCCTTAAAAAGGATCAGGGGTTTGAGGATCAGGTCGTCAAAGTCTATCAGATTAAGTTCTTCTAATCGGTGCTCATAAGCGCTGAAAAGGATATCGGGAAGGTCAGATACTGATTGACTGCTGAATGTATGATTTTTTCGTTCGGAAAGTCGTTGGACCCATCGTTTTGCCCGAATGAGCGGTTCTTTCGGCAGGGTATCGGATAACACGCTTTTTACCAGTTCTATCTGCTCTGATTCTGAGAGGATGAGAAAATCCGGACGCAATCCGACTCGGTGGCCTTCTTCCCGTAATATGGCAAGGCCCAGAGAATGAAAAGTCCCGATCCAGATATCAGCGGTATTACATTCATTGCATAAAAGGTTCGATACCCGTTCTCTCATCTCCTGAGCTGCCTTATTGGTAAAGGTAATGGCTATGATTGAGGCAGGTGAGACATCTTTGGACCTGATGAGATAGGCGGTGCGAAAGGCAAGGGTTTGAGTCTTTCCTGTTCCCGGTCCGGCAATGATCAAGATATTTTCATCGATAGCGGTGACGGCATCAATCTGGGCGTAATTGAGGGAGCTCAGGTCAAGAGACATTTAGAACAGGCTCAACTGGTTAGCGGCCTTCTCTTTATCGTTCAAAACCATAACCTTTCCGTATTCTCCATCGTAGCCGGGAATGATTTCCACGTCTCGTTTTCTCATGCTATCGATAGCAGCAGGCAACAAAGAAAGGCCGGAGGTTTTGAGGTCGGATAGGGGACAATCCATAAGAATAAAAAGCTCATTTCCCAGAAGCCGGAGGAGTCGAAAATACTCATTTTGTACCTTTTTGCTTCTTGGACCAACCCCATGAATATTACTTATAATCTCAGCCAGACCCACAAGGCTCACAAAAGGCGGCCTTCCATCAGGAGCAAAACCTGATGGCCGGTCAGACAGGTCAATGACCCGGTGCATCACCCCCACGGTTACCTTCCGGCCGCAGGTTGGGCAGCGACCTTTATGTTTCAGGGTTTCTTCCGGGGTCATGCATTGGCCGCAGGCTCGACAGCCATCAAGGTGGTATTTGCCTTCTTCGGGAAAAAATTCAATCGTTTCTAAAAATTCTCCTTTTTCAGGGAAATTGAGAGCGTTAATAATAGCGAAATACGAGAGATCAGTAGAAAATATATTGGCTTCCCGGGCCAGACGGTCAGGAGAATGAGCATCCGAATTGGAGATGAGCGTGATTTTGTCCAGAGCCGAAAGTCGCCAGTTCATAGGGGGATCAGAAGAGAGGCCGGTTTCTCCACAGTGTATGTAAGGGGTTAATTCCTCAAAACATTCTTCAATTGAGTCGAAACCACTGTTGGATCCTAATACAGAAAAGTGTGGGGTCCAGATATGGGCGGGAACAAAGTAACTGTCCGGCGAAGTATCCAGAGCCATCCTGAGTAACTCCTTGCTGTCCAGACCAAGGATAGGCCTCCCATCGGAAGCGATGTTTCCCACCTTCTGAAGCATGGCATTGAAGCGGCCTGCCGACTGAAGATCGGGAAAGAAGATGAGGTTGTGGACTTTGCGGGTTTTGCCGTTCTTTTTATAAATACTGCTGATTTCTACCGAAAGCATGAATCTTACCAATGCCCGGCAGGATTCGGGAACATCCTCATCAACGCTTTTTCGATATTCTTTTTTAAGCGAGAAAAGCCCCGGTTCAGCTGGTTCCAGTTTCTCTCCGATTTCCTTAAACCATTGGGGGTGGGTAAAATCCCCGGTGCCCACGAGGGTAACCCCTTTTAACTGAGCCCAGCGGTAGAGGTTTTCCAGGTTCATATGTTTGCTGGTGGCCCGGGAAAGATAAGAATGAACGTGGAGATCAGCAATAAAACGCATGGCAATACTTTCTTAATGGGAGAATGGATTAAAATTCGGTTGCCAGGGTTCGGGGTTCAGGGATCAGCCTGCCCTGGCGCGTTACGTTTCGTTGCTTTGGAGCGTATCATTTTGCCAGAGCGGAAAATAAATCACCTGTCTGCCGCCTGCCTGTGCGTGCTCGCACGCAGACAGGTGCTGGCACAGGCAGGTCATCATCTAAGCCAGGCCTGCCCTGGTGCGGTCTGGGCCAGGGTTTCAATTTTCGAGTTTCCAGTTTCAATGCTACCGCATAGGAATTTTTATTTGGCAACCGGCCGTAGAAAATAGCGTAAAAGAAAAACGAACCGGTGTCAAAGAGTTTTTGAACACTCACGGATGAACAGATAGCACAGCTTAGGAATTACCAGCCGCTTGGAATCGGCAAGGTTGATGATATTGCTTCTGTAGTAGCATTTATTGCCTCGGATGAGGCAAAATGGATGACCGGGTCGATTATCACCATGGATGGCGGAGCATCAGCCCGGTAATGGGGGCCGAGCTCCGATGGTTACTTATAATTTTCGAAATCATATATTGATTGATTGCAACAAAAATTAAATAAATTCGTCCCCTTTTTCTTGATTTTCTTAATTTCCAGAATTTCTTGACAAATCAAAAGCATAAGGA
>JAGHDE010000077.1 GCA_021160085.1 Pseudomonadota bacterium
AGATTAGAAGACTGTTACACCTTTCATCTGATAAGGACAGCCAACTATTGGGAATCTGGCAAGGCGCATCTATTGCTTGGAATTGATTAATGTTTCTGGCACTACAAAAATTACCACATTGATATTTCTTCTTTATCTCTTTACCCTGCCTTTTGGTGGGGTTTTTTATTGTTACGGCTTTCAGTTATTGATGGTATACTTAGTTACTTTACAATGAAATTCGTGCTTTTTGGGGCAGAAAATTTTTAGACATATTTAAGGTAAGTGAGATAAAGTTTGAAGTTGCAGGTGAACTAAAGTTATTCGATTTCAGGTACTTTTTGGTTCCGGTTTATCCGGCTTAGGACAGGAGGAAGAGAATGAAACTCAAGGGTAGGGTGGCATTGCTTACCGCAGCAGCAGGCGCGGGAATAGGACAGGCTACTGCCCGTATCATTGCGAGAGAAGGGGGCACGGTAGTCATAACCGATATTCATCCCGAGAGGACGCTTTCGGTTGCCAAGACCATAAAGGAAGAATATGGGGTAGAAGCTCTCGGTATGCAGTGCGATGTTACGCAACGGGATGAAGTTGAAGCAGTAGTAAAAACAACATTTGACAAGTATGATCGTATTGACATCCTGGTCAATAACGCCGGGACCAACCGTCCGTCTCAAATTGTCGATATGACCGATGAAGACTGGGAAATGGTCATCAATACATGTCTCAGAGGAGCCTTTTATTTTTGCCGGGCTGTTCTCCCCTTTATGATTAAACAGAACTTTGGCCGCATCATTAACATAGCTTCTACCGCTGCTTTTATGGGACTTGATCATGGGCACGCCCACTATGCGGCGGCAAAGGCGGGATTAATGGCTTTTACGCGCTGCCTGGCTATGGAAGCAGCCCCCCATTATATTACTGCCAATACCATTGCCCCTGGTTTTATTCACAATGAATTTATTCCTCATATCTACCCTAAGCAAGAAATTGAGCGCATGAATCAGAGCATTCCCTATCCGCGCAAGGGAGTGCCTGAGGATGTTGCCAATACCGCTCTCTTTCTCGTTTCCGATGAGGGAGAATATATTACCGGCCAAACCATCTGTGTGGCCGGCGGCAGTTGGATGCACTGATATTCTGAATACTTTGAAATTAACATTCACTTTATATTATGAGGAGAAGACATGCATCAATTAACTTTTTTAGGGGCCACCGGAACAGTAACCGGTTCCCGCTTTGTTCTGGAGACGAATGGTCAAAAAATGCTCATTGATTGTGGATTATTTCAAGGTCTGAAGAAAAATCGTCTTAAAAACTGGGATCATTTTCCGGTCCCACCATCAGAGATTAACAGAGTTTTTCTAACCCATGCCCATATTGATCACTCTGGTTATTTACCGAGATTTTGCAAATACGGATTTTCGGGAAAAATTTATTGTACAACGGCTACCCATGCTCTTTGTGAGATTATGTTAAGAGACAGCGCTCATCTCCAGGAAGAAGATGCTTTTTGGGCAAACAAGAAAGGTTTTTCCAAGCATTCACCGGCTCTTCCCTTGTATACAGGAGAGGATGCTGAAAAAGCATTATCCCATTTTGAGCCGAGACATTACGGGCAGGATATATTCCTTACCGAAAAAGTCAGGGTTAAGTTCAAAGATGCCGGACATATTTTGGGTTCGTCTTTTATAGACATAAAAACCACCTTAGGAAATCAAAAAAGAAGAATAGTCTTCAGCGGTGATCTTGGCAGACCAGTGAGGCCGATTTTGCGGGATCCGGTGCAGGCATTCGAGGTAGATTATTTAATTCTGGAATCAACCTATGGTGATCGTCTTCATGGTGACAAGGCGCCCGAAGAAGAATTAGCCCGTATTATTAACGAAAGTGTTAAAAGAGGCGGAGCGCTGGTCGTTCCTTCTTTTGCAGTAGGACGCACCCAGGAATTACTTTTCAGCATCAGAGAGTTGGAGGAAAAAGGAAAAATTCCAGTTCTTCCGGTATATGTTGATTCTCCTATGGCCATTAATGCTACCGAGGTATTTGAGAAAAGAAAGGGAGACTATAATTTAAAGGCAAAGATTTTAGAACTTAATGGAAAACATATTCTGCGGCCAAAGGAGATTAGAGTTTGTAAAGACAGAGAACAGTCAAAGGCAATCAACCAGGAAAACTCAGGAGCCATAATCATCTCCGCCAGTGGTATGGTGACCGGTGGCAGGATTCTCCATCATTTAGCATATCGCCTTCCCCGGCCCCAGGACACCGTCTTATTTATTGGATATCAAGGGGAGGGTACAAGGGGCAGGACCATTGCTGATGGAAAGCCGGTGGTAAAAATTCATGGCGAAAAGGTTCCGGTCCGGGCAAAAATTGAAAATATATCCGGATTTTCTGCTCATGCAGATTATAATGAGATTCTTGCCTGGCTGATGGGCTTTAATCGACCTCCATTAAAGACTTTCATTGTTCATGGAGAGCCGAATGCATCAGAATCACTGGCAAAAAAGATCAGGGACAAGTTAGGTTGGGAAGTGGTTATTCCTCAATACCAGGAAAGTTTTGAGATAGATTGAAGGGCTGCTAAACGATAACCGTATGTTTGATAATCTTTACTACCTCCTCAGGGTCATCGACTATGCTGACTAAATCCATATCTTCGGGGGAGATTAATTTTCTTTCTAACAGGGTATTTCGTATCCAGTCTCCTAAAGATTTCCAGTAATCAGTCCCTACCAGAATCACGGGAAATGGTTTTATGCGCTTGGTTTGAATGAGGGTTATGGCTTCAAAAATTTCGTCCAAGGTTCCAAAACCACCGGGCATGCCTATATAGGCCTGCGCATATTTGATGAACATTACCTTTCGGACAAAAAAGTATTGAAATTGAAGACTTATGTCAATATAAGGATTTACTGCTTGTTCCATAGGCAAGAGGATATTTAGTCCGATTGATTTGCCTCCTCCTTCCTGGGCTCCTTTGTTCCCGGCTTCCATTATTCCGGGCCCGCCACCAGTGATGATATGGAATCCATTTTGGGCCAGTTTTTTGGCGATAACAACAGTCTTTTCATATGTTTCATCACCCGGCAGGGAACGGGCAGAGCCGAATATGGAAACACAGGGCTGTATTTCGGATAACGTGTCAAAACCCTCAACAAATTCAGCCAAAATTTTAAAAAGACGCCAGGAATCTCCTTTGGTAAGAGCATCCAACAGGTATTGATTTTCCATCGTTTTCATTCATCCTTTTGTTGAAATAAAATTAAACTTATACTATAACAGGCCGAAATATCAAATCTGTTTTTTGGGCTATGATCCCAAAATGTAAACAATATTATTCAAACCTTAATCAGATTGCCTCTATGGTTGAAGGTGGTTTTCTGGTTATGCTGTAAGTTACACTCACAACCCCCGGAACTTCCGATGTTATTCTTTGTCCTAATCTATCCAGCGTATCAAAAGGGAGCCTCGTTGGTGATCCTGTTTTTGCATCTTCACTGTCCCAGCATCTCACTTCTATTTGCATGCCATAATCCCTTTTTCCGTCCCTTATGCCCGTGACCCTGTCGTCATGCAGAATCGCCAGATATTGAAACGCGCCAGTATCACACAATTCCTCTTCCACAATTGTTGTTGCTTTTCTTACAATCTCCACTCTTTCGGGGGTGACTTCTCCAATAACCCGCGCTGATAGGGCTGGTCCGGGAAAGGGAGGCCGGTTATAGATCTCTTCCGGAAGACCAACTTCTTTGCCGATAACTCGGATGGCCGGTTTTCGGAGCTCGATTAATGGTTCGATAATTTTATAGCCGTATTCTTTTTCAGGGTCAATTCCCAGCTGCTCAATGATATTGTGCTGCCGTTTGATTCCGGCAACAGTCTCTTCGATGTCGGTATAATTTGTTCCTTGCAAGACATAGCCGGCACTGATTTTTTTGGCGAGCTGGGCGAATACGATGGCATAAAATGTTTGGGTGATGGCTTCTCTCTTTTCTTCCGGGTCTAACTTTTCCTGGAGAGCGTCAAAAAATTGTTTTTTAGCATCGATTATCTCTACCTCAACACCCAAATTTTTAAACACGGAAACAATATATTCGGGCTCTCCTGCTCTCATGAGGCCGCTGTCAATAAAATATGATTTAAGCCTGTTACCCAGAGCCTTGTGTGCAAGCATCGTAACCACTGAAGAATCAACTCCGCCGGACAAGGCATTTATCGCCAAACCATCACCCACAATCGAGGAAATCTCTTCTGCTTTTTGTTTTATAAATTTTTTTGCCGATAAATCTTCTAACCTGACTTCATTAATATCC
>JAGHDE010000175.1 GCA_021160085.1 Pseudomonadota bacterium
GTAATAAATTCCTCAATTCCGCTTTTAACTCTTCGTCGTTCAAAACCGCTATTTCTTTTTCAATAATTTTTAGAGTGGAGTTATCAATAGCTATCTCCTGCCACTCAGGGGGAGGTTCCTTTTCAGGCAAGTCGTTACCAGAAAATTTTATTTCTCCCAATTTGAATCTAATCTTTTCTATCATTGAAGCTCCCATCATCTGATTCAGCTTTTCCTTCATTTTTTCTTCCATGAAGTGTAACTGCTGCATCCAGACGGAACTGTCAACCTCAACCCAGAGAGTATTATTTTGCAGCCTTTTTGGCTGGGAATGCCGAGCGATCCGAGGTCCTACTGCATCCTGCCAGATTTTAATGATACGATGACACTTAAAAACGGAATTTAATTCCCGCTTTTGGGAAAGGTTTTTTAAGATGAGTTTAATGTTTTCCATGCCTGCTGAATAGCTATGATTACAGTCAAATCGCAGAATTAAGATTCTACCCTTAAATAAACTTTTATTTACCGCCCTCCTTGAATATTGCTCCGGTACTTGCCGAGGTAACCATTTGGGCGTAGCGATAAGCATATCCTTCCTTGATTTTGGGTGGAGGTGATGTCCAGAGTTTCCTTCGTTTATCAAGGGTCTCCTCATCGACTTTCAGGGTAATACTTTTTGCCGGTATATCAATCTCAATAATATCTCCTTCCTCCACGAGCGCTATAAGCCCTCCTTCCGCAGCCTCAGGAGAAACATGACCAAGAGCAGCACCTCGAGTCCCCCCGCTGAACCTGCCGTCGGTTATGAGGGCAACGTCTTTATCCAGACCCATTCCCGCTATGGCCGAGGTGGGAGTAAGCATCTCCCTCATTCCCGGCCCTCCCTTTGGCCCTTCGTATCGGATAACAATCACATCTCCCGCCTTAATCCTTTTCCCTAAAATAGCCTCTACCGCCTCTTCCTCGGAATCGAAAACGCGGGCTTTTCCTTGACTTTGGAGCATTTCCGGAGCCACTGCCGACTGCTTTACCACCGCCCCATCAGTTGCCAGATTGCCTCTTAGAATAGCTATTCCCCCTTCAGGATGGTAAGGATTATCCAGGCGCCTAATGACAGAATCGTCTTTAATTTCAGCCTGAACAATGTTTTCTTTCACAGTTTTTCCGGTTACGGTCAGACAATTCAATTCAATGAGATTATTTTTACTCAGTTCGGCCATTATGGCGGGAATGCCACCAGCTTCATTAAGATCCTGCACATGGTGAGGGCCGGCTGGGCTCAGGTGGCAGAGGTTCGGGACTTTGGTGCTGATTTCGTTGATTAAATTCAGGTTCAAGTCGATGCCGGCTTCATGGGCGATGGCGGGAACATGGAGAATGGTATTGGTGGAACAGCCCAGAGCCATGTCAACAGCCAAAGCATTATGAAAAGCATCGGAGGTGGCGATGTCCCGGGGACAAATTCCCCTGTTGACAAGTTCCATCACCTGCATCCCCGCAGATTTGGCCAGCCGAATTCGGGCTGCATGGACGGCCGGAATGGTGCCATTTCCGGGAAGCCCCAGACCCATGGCCTCAGTGAGGCAGTTTATGGAGTTAGCCGTAAACATGCCGGAACACGAGCCGCATCCGGGACAGGCGGTGTCTTCGATGCTTTGCAGTTCCTGTTCGGAGATCAGACCGGCCTTTACTTTGCCTACGCCTTCAAAGACGGTGATCAGATCGATATCCTGTCCATTATAACGACCAGCCAGCATCGGCCCTCCACTTATAACTACGGCTGGAATGTTGAGTCTAAGGGCAGCCATAAGCATACCGGGAACAATTTTATCGCAGTTGGTAACCAGAACCAGTCCATCGAAGGGATGGGCTCTGGCCATTATTTCTATTGAATCAGCAATCAGTTCCCTGCTGGCAAGAGAATACTTCATCCCTTCATGGTTCATGGCGATGCCGTCACAAACTCCAATGGTAGAAAACTCGATAGGCGTTCCCCCTGCCATCCTGACTCCATCTTTTGCTGCCCGGGCAATGTTATTAAGGTGGATATGTCCGGGAATAATTTCATTAGCAGAGTTGACAACTCCAATCAGAGGGCGACTAAGTTCCGTATCAGTGTATCCCATGGCTTTAAACAGGGAACGATGGGGAGCTTTTTCCAGACCTGATTTCATTCTATCGCTTCGCATTGATTACCTCCTTTTTACCAGAGCTATAAAAAACCTGGCGTTTGTTATAATTTTGGTTAATTGATGGTTTTTGGGTTTGAGACTTGAAACTGGAAACTTGAAATTAGGGTCTATTATTTCGTTATATTTTGATCGCAAGCGCAAAGCTCATGTAGTAGAGAGTGAAGAACCCTATGCTCTGTGCGCTATGCACAACAATTTTTTCCCAAGTTTCAAGTTTCAAGTCTCAAAATTATACTCTACAAGCCTTTACAACTCGTTCAATATCTAATAAGTCTTTCACTGCCTCGGGAGTAGAAAACCCCTGGTTTTGGGATATGATATGACAAACGTCGCGGCTCTGTTTATCGCCAACTTCTAAAAGCAAAAATCCTCCTGATTTTAAGTAGTTGCAAGCTTCCCCAACAATTTTTCGGTAATATTCTAATCCGTCGAGTTTTCCGTCAAGGGCAATATGGGGTTCATAGTTGCGTATCCCGGCCGGCAATAAAGAAATATCATCAGTTGGGATGTAAGGTGGATTGGAGATAATCAGGTCAAAAAACTTATTTTCCGTTTTTACCGGGTCATATAAATTTCCCTGGATGAAGGTTATCGAGTCTATGCCATTGGCAGAAACATTCTCCCGGGCTATTGAGAGAGCCTCGGGAGAAATATCCGTGGCTATAATGGAAGCTCGGGGCAGTTCAGAAGACAGGGCAATGGATATCGCTCCGCTTCCAGTTCCAATTTCCAACACGGATGGAGATGACCCGGATGGGAAAATCTGTAATGTTGCCTCAATGAGAGTTTCGGTTTGAGGGCGGGGAATCATAACTGCCCTGTTGACCTTAAACCTAAGAGACCAAAACTCCTTATGTCCGATGATGTAAGAGACCGGTTCTCCTTCTGTCCGGCGGGATATCAGCTCTTGAAGTTGTTCCTTTGCTTTATCGGGGACAGGATTTTCCGGGTAGAGGTAGAAATTGATTTTGTCAGTTTTTAGAAGATGAACCAAAAAAACCTCGGCATCTAACCGGGGAGTATCAGGGCAATGGCGGGACAAAGCTTCGGTCGTTTCATTGAGAAGAGAAAAAACTGTATGAGAATTCCCAGTAACCGGATTAATTTTCAATTTACCTCAGTTTTCAAGGCCTCGCTTTGAAAATGGGCCCGGAGAGGATTGATGATTTCGTCCAAATTGCCTTCCAGGATGTAATCGAGTTTATAGAGGGTTAGGCCCATTCGATGATCACTGATGCGTCCCTGGGGAAAATTATAGGTTCGTATTCTTTCACTCCGATCTCCGGAACCAATTTGATCTTTGCGGGCTTGAGATATTTCTGCTTTTTGTTCAGCAGTGACCGTATCCAAAAGGCGAGCCCGCAGAACTTTTAATGCCTTGGCTTTGTTTTTATGCTGAGATTTTTCATCCTGGCAGGATACTACTAAGCCGGTGGGAACGTGGGTGATTCTGACCGCAGAGTCGGTGGTGTTTACACTTTGCCCGCCAGGGCCTGAAGAACGGAAAACATCAATTCTAAGATCGGATGGGGCTATCTGTACCTCCACATCTTCCGCCTCAGGCAAAACTGCTACGGTAACGGCCGAAGTGTGAATACGCCCTTGAGATTCAGTGGAAGGAACCCGCTGGACGCGGTGGACACCGCTTTCGTATTTTAAATGGCTGTAAACTTTTTCTCCCTCAATGAGAGCTATTACCTCTTTAAATCCTCCCAGTCCAGTGAGGTTCTGACTCAAGAGTTCTACTCGCCAGCCTTTTATTTCGGCGTATCGGCTGTACATCCGGAGCAGATCAGCCGAGAAGAGTGCCGCCTCTTCCCCGCCTGTTCCCGCGCGTATTTCCAGGATGATGTTTTTCTTATCGGAAGGATCTTTTGGCAAAAGAAGAAGCTTGAGAGCGGATTCGATTGCACCCTGTTTTTCCTTTAGCTCATCAATTTCTGCCCGGGCAAGTTCCTGAATCTCTTCATCTTCATCCTGGAGAAGATGAAGATTGTTTTCTACGGCCTCTCCCACTGTTTTATATTCACGGTAGGTTTCAACCAATGGCGTAAGTTCAGAACATTCCTGAGAGAGTTTCCGGTATTGCTCTCTATTTTCTAATACATGAGGATCGCTTAATCGAGTAGAAAGATCATTATAATGATTTTCCATCGATTCCAATTTTTGAAACATGGTATTTCTTTATTGATTATTCGCTTGTGGCCTTTGCCGCTTCTTTTTCAGGCCTGTTTTTCGGGGTGGAAAAAGGTATAGCGTTTTTCCCGTATTTTTTTTGAAATTTTTCCACTCGCCCGGCGGTGTCGACAAGTTTATGCTGGCCAGTAAAAAAATTATGGCAGGCAGAGCATACTTCCACCTTAATATCTTTTACTGTGGAACGCGTTTTTATGACGTTTCCGCACGCGCAAGTTATGCTTGTATCAAAATAACCGGGATGAATTTCTTTTTTCATTTTTTGCCTCCATTGTAAAGATAGCTTGCAAGATAATGTCTTTGGGGTTTTTTTGCAAGGGCTATAGACAGAATCACTGGTTTATAGAGTTTAAAAAGTCAGCGTTTGTTTTGGTTGCGTGCATTTTCTCTAACAAAAACTCCATAGTATCGATCGGAGTTAAAGGCTGCAAGACCTTTCGAAGAATCCAAATTCGATTGAGGTCGTTTTTGTCTAA
>JAGHDE010000208.1 GCA_021160085.1 Pseudomonadota bacterium
ATTGATCAGGGAACATTGAAGGCAGAGGTAAATAAAAACACGGCAAGATATAAGGATTTAACCGCAAAGGTTGAATCCTACAGGAAAGAAGTCGGAAAGGTGGATATGGTAGAATTGAATCTTATCTCTATGATGATTGAATATCCCGAAAAAATTCCTGTGGTGCTGAGGGAAAATACGCTGCATTTTTTCAACAGCCCGGATCTGAAATGGTTGGGACAGATACTGATAGAGGCCTTTAAGGAGGGAAAGAAAAAGAGTGTTTCAGATCTGGTAGATGATTTGGAAGAAGGTGTTCTGAAGAATAAAATATTGAAATCGATAATGGAACAACCTCCACTTGACGCCGCCGTTATTGATAAAAGTTTTCGGGATACTGTTATAAAAATAAAGGGTAAGTGGTATGATAATAGGCGTAAAGTTATTCAGAGGGAAATAATCAAAGCCCAGAGGACGGGTGACATGGAATTGTCTGAAAAACTTGTAATTGAAAAAGATAAATTATTAAAGGAAGAAAAGGTTTTGATGGGTTCGTAACAAATTAAAAATCAACAGCAAAATAGTCCGCTTGGGACGGATTTATGAAACAGCCAGAGATTTGTGCCCATCTTACACAAGGAGAAAATTGTATGAAAAGAATATTACATTCGGATGAGGTAAAAAGACTTATTACACTGGGTGAGGAAAAGGGGTTTCTTACTTATGATGATGTCAATGATATGCTACCGTCCGATATAATATCTTCTGATGAGTTAGATAACATCATTATGCTTTTAGGTGAGAAAAGCATAGATATTATCGATGCTGATAAGGGTAGTAAAATTGTTTTAAAAAAAGTTGCCGAAAAACCTGATGATGCAAAAAAACTCCATAAGGAGATGCCTTCATTCATTTCTGTGCTGGGTAAAGCAGGGGACCCTGTAAAGATGTATCTTCGCGAGATGGGGCTTGTATCTTTGCTGAGTCGTGAAGGAGAAGTCGAAATAGCCAAAAAAATTGAAAAGGGTGAGAGAGAAATCATGGCTACCCTCTTCAAACAACCATTTTTCATTAGAAATGTAATAAATATTGGTGCAGAATTGAGGAATGAAGATATAAAAATAAAAAATGTTATTGACAATCTTGAAGATGAAGATGGTTTCGTAGAAGAGGATATGCATAAAGAAAGGGTGCAAGACCTTCTTGATAAGATAGAAAAACTCGCTAAGAAAAATTCCGGGTTGAAAAATCAGTTAAACGAAGAAAATCTCGATGAACTTGAAGTAAAAAAAATCAAAGCAAAAATAGAGAGGAATACTAAAAGAATCGTAAAATTGTGTGATGAGGTAAGGTTTAGCAAAAAAATTATCAATAGAATGGTTTTAAAATTCAAGATAGCCCTTATCGAGGTAAAAAAAGCTGAGAGAGATCTTCGAATCTGCAAAGAAGAAACGAAGATGTCTCTCAAAACATTGGAGAAATACTTTGCCCGTATGAAAAAAGGTGCGGAGAAGGAAGAACTGGTTGTAACGGAAAGCGGAATCTCTGCTGATCAATTGAGGGAATACGAAAATATTATTAAAAGGGCTCGCAGGGCGAGAAAGAAGGTGACTACTGAAATTGGTATTCCGGCAGTATCATTAAAGAAGGTTGTTTCCTCGATGAAAAGGGGGGAAGAGAAGGCAACCCTGGCGAAGAAAAAGCTCATGGAAGCAAACCTGAGGCTGGTTGTAAGCATAGCCAAAAAATATACTAACAGGGGATTGCAGTTCCTTGATCTTGTTCAAGAAGGAAATATCGGGTTGATGAAAGCTGTTGACAAGTTTGAGTATCAAAGGGGTTATAAGTTTTCTACATATGCCACTTGGTGGATACGGCAGGCTATTACACGAGCAATAGCGGATCAGGCGAGGACGATAAGAATTCCGGTTCATATGATCGAAACGATCAATAAACTTATCAGGACATCACGATATCTGGTACAAGAACTGGGTAGGGAACCCAACCCGGAAGAAATTGCCGGAAAAATGGAATTCCCCCTGGAAAAGGTAAGAAAGGTATTAAAGATTGCCAAGGAACCCATATCTCTGGAAACACCTATAGGGGAAGAGGAAGACAGTTCTCTCGGTGATTTTATAGAAGATAAAAAGATCATGTCTCCTTCTGATGCTACCGTGAATATGGATCTTGCGAGGCAGACCAGGAAGATACTTTCCACACTGACACCGAGAGAAGAAAAAGTATTAAGGATGCGTTTTGGCATTGGTGAAAGAGCAGATGTTGATATAAAAGGAGGGAGCGAAGAAGTTGATGCGGCTACGATAAAACGGGCTCTGGAAATTGAAGACACTGTACTAAAAAAGTTGAGGGGTCCGTCAAGAAGGAAAGAAATCAAAAACAGTGTGAAATAAAAATTCTTGACAACTGTATGAAACGAATATATACTTCCTTGCTCTTTAGCCTTAGCCAAAGATTTTATCTGTTTTGGGGCCCATAGCTCAGTTGGAAGAGCCACCGGCTCATAACCGGTAGGTCCCTGGTTCGAACCCAGGTGGGCCCACCATTAAAAAGCGAAGCCCTTGTAAAATGTTTAATTCCGTTTAAGTTCAGAGAAAGCGATTTGCCCAAACCCGAATTAATCATAGGAATACATTGAGTATTTCTGAATGAGCCTGGCACAGAAGCTGGACGAAGAGAAGCGTTTTTAGATGTTTCAAAGTTAAGTTAAAAGGTGTGAGTTTAAAACATGAATCATAGAAAGATACATGGAAAAAACACATGTTCGGGACTATAGATGGATCCTTAAAAAATGCACCAGATTTTGGTGCATTTTTTTTGCATACTCAAATTGATGGTCTCGTAAAAAGTCCACGTCGTGTCATTCTGAGGAGCGGAGCGACAAAGAATCTCAATGATATCAGATTCTTCGCTATCGCTCAGAATGACAAAAGAGTGTTTTTGTGACTTTTTACGA
>JAGHDE010000147.1 GCA_021160085.1 Pseudomonadota bacterium
CTATCTTGCCAAGGCCAAACAATTAGGTTGCTTGGATTCTGAATTCAAAGAAGCCGGCATCGATATAGCACTTCTTGAGCAAGAAACGAAGAAGATGGAAAAAGACATAAAAGATGGTGTAGAGCAAAACTTACATCTTAGTGTTATTCAATTTCCCAACTTCTTTTTGCAGTTTGGTTATCCTCCTCAAAATTTTGAAGATATGATTAAAAACAGCGCTCCTGATTTTTACAAAGAGATTATTGAGGATTATAAGGTGTTTGAAAAATTAAAAGGCTGATAAATATAATCAGCAATTATTGTTTCTTATTAACTACTGTTTTTCCTCCATTACATCAAGTCGACGTCTCAGCCCTTCGAGCTGCGCCCACATTTCAGTAGGCAGCCGATCACCAAACTGCTTAAAAAATTGTTCAATCTGGTTTGCCTCTTCGTGCCAGTCATCATGGTTTATTTTAAACAATTTTTCCATGTTATTCTGGGGTAAATCAAGACCTTCTAAATTAATATCTTCAGGACGGGGGATATAGCCAATCGGGGTTGAAATGGCATCAACTTCGCCCCGGCATCTTGCCAGAATCCATTCCAAAACACGCAAATTTTCGCCAAACCCAGGCCATAGATAGCCGCCATTTTCGTCAGTGCGGAACCAATTGACGTGAAAAATCCGTGGCCGCATTTTTCGCCTCATTCGTACACCGATACGGAGCCAGTGTTCGAAATAATCCGCCATGTTGTAGCCACAAAAAGGCAACATCGCCATAGGATCCCGTCGCACTTCTCCAATGGCGCCGTATTGAGCTGCTGTGCGTTCTGATGCCATGATGGCACCCATAAAAACTCCATGTGACCAGTTAAATGCTTCGCAAACCAGAGGAGCCAGACGAGCGCGACGTCCGCCGAAAAGAATCGCTGAAACCTGAACTCCGTGATGATGTTCGCGGCGGAATGAGGAACTGGGGTTTTGGGATATGGACGAAGTAAACCTACTGTTGGGATGAGCACCAACTATAATGGATCCGCCTTCGTCCTTCATACCCTGGCTCCAGGGTTGTCCCTTCCAATCCCAAGCAGGCTGTGGTGGTTCCCAGCCGCAATCCTCCCACCAGATATCAGCATTTTCACCGAGAGCAGCATTGGTAAAGATGGTGTTTTTGCGCATGGTGGCCATTGCATTGGGGTTGGTTTTTTTATTGGTTCCGGGCAAAACCCCAAAAAAGCCGGATTCCGGGTTAATTGCCCATAGCCCGCCATCCGTGTCAATTCGCATCCAACCAATATCGTCACCTACGGTCCATATGCGATACCCTTTATTTTGCAATCCTTTAGGCGGGACCAACATGGCCAGGTTAGTTTTTCCACACGCGCTTGGAAAGGCACCGGCAAGATACTGAATACGGCCGTTCGGTTCCTCAATACCCATTACCAGCATATGCTCTGCCATCCATCCCTCGTTGCGGGCATGGTGGCTGGCAATTCGTAGCGCAAGGCACTTTTTGCCAAGTAAAACATTGCCACCGTAACCGGAATTAACGCTTATAATTGTGTTGTCTTCCGGGAAGTGCAAAATCAAACGACGCTTAGGATCAAGAGAAGCCTTGCTGTGGAGACACTTTGTAAATATTCCGTTGGCGTCTAATTCGTTTAAGACCTCTTCACCAACAATGGTCATGATGCACATGTTACGCACTACATAAATACTGTCGGTAATTTCTATGCCGATTTTGCTAAATGGAGAACCAACCGGTCCCATTGAAAAGGGAATTACATACATGGTTTTTCCCTTCATGCTGCCTTTTAAAATTTCATCGGCTTTGCGGTAGGCGGTCAGAGGAGACATCCAGTTGTTGTTTGGACCAGCGTCTTCTTTTAATGTAGTGCAAATGAAGGTTGTATCTTCGGTTCGAGCAACATCTTTGGGATGGGTGCGGTGATAAACACATCCCGGCCATTTCTCCTGGTCAAGCTTGACAAGTTCGCCAGTAGAAAAGGCCTCTTCTTCCAGCCGTTTTTTTTCTTCCTCGCTGTTTTCAATCCAGACTACCTCGTTCGGTTGACATTTTTTGGCCACTTCTTCTACCCACTCTAATGCACCCTGGTGTATAATTTTCATTTTGCCTCCTGTATCCTTTCGTCATAGACGAGAGTTTGAATCAAATTTAATTAAAATTTCGTATACTCTTTGAGATGTTTATTGTCAATGAATTTGAAAAGCCTGGAGATGGACAAGCAATTCCGATCAATCTCTTCTCATTGCAATAAAAAACGCCGGAACAAAGTTTTGAAAGAGAATTCTAACTACTCAGGTATGAGTAGTTAGAAGGCACAAAGAATTAAAAAAAATGAGAGGGTACAGAGACCTTGTAAACTTTGTGCCTTAGCGCCTTTGGCAACTAATTAAGACATGACAAAAAAAGGAACAGCGCGATGAGCGCACCCCATAAATTTTGCCAAAAACAGGAAAGGCCTCAAGAGCCCGTTCTTTCATTTAACCACTTTAAGGGGCGGTGTGCTTTTCTTCGTTTTTTCTTTATGGTTTTTTTCTCCATCAGCAGGAAAGTTAACCACTGCTTTTTTTGATACCATGGACCTTACCGAAGGCCAGGGGAAATAGCACGCAAATCGTGTTCCTCCAAAACGCATTGGAACGGTGATACCATCCTCATCAGCCTTCAGATTTGGTGATGAATTATTACCCACAATAAAGTTTGCCATTCTCCCATAAAGATAAGGAGGAATATTTACCCCCTCAACGTTTGTATCAACTATTAGATTTATGTCCACTTCTTGATACAGAACATTAAAAATTGTCAATTTGACCATGCCAATTTCCCCTCAAGTATTAATTATTATACCAGAAAAAATCATTAATTGGCAATAAAGTTTGCCATTTGTCACTCTCCTTGGCGATCAAAAGTTGTCAAACATCATCGTCTATGGTATATAAGGCATCGAAATTGAAAACCCCAACTTTTCCTAAAGGGAATAGAGCCATGCCAATTGCCAAAAAAATCAGTGAATTTATGGAAAAATCTTCCTGGATCAGGCGTATGTTTGAAGAGGGACGCCAATTGAAATCGCAATATGGGGAGGAAAATGTCTTCGATTTCAGCCTCGGTAACCCCTTTCTCGAACCCCCTTCTGAATTTACTGAAGCCCTTATTAAGGTCGCTCAAGATACCACTCCGAGACGGCACGTCTACATGCCAAATTCCGGTTTTCCGGAAACCCGTCAGGCTATTGCTCAATACGTTTCGCTTGAACAAGGCATCAAAGTTCCTCTCGATAATGTTATGATGACCTGCGGAGCAGCCGGGGCGATCAATACTATTTTCAAAACGCTGCTCAATCCTGGAGAAGAAGTAATCCTTTTAACCCCTTATTTTGCTGAATATTATTTCTATGTGGACAACAGCGGTGGCAAGCCGATTCTCGTCCCCACTGCTGATGATTTTTCCATCAATGTAGAAGCTGTTGAGCAGGCACTGAACCCCAGCACTCGAGCAATCCTTATTAACTCTCCTAACAATCCAACCGGAAAGGTCTATTCAGAATCAAACCTGAAGGAACTGGCTGAGCTTCTCTCCCGAAAAAGCCGGGAATACGGGGAAACCATTTATCTGATTTCGGATGAACCATACAAAAAGATCGTTTATGATGGGGTGACAGTCCCTGCCATTTTTCCCATTTATCAGAACAGCCTGATTGCCACTTCTTATTCCAAGACCCTTTCTTTGGCAGGAGAACGTATCGGATACATCGCTGCCCACCCGGAGATTGAGGGAATCAATGAAATCATGGATGGTTTTATCCTTTGCATTCGAATCCTGGGTTTTGTAAATGCTCCTGCTTTAATGCAAAGGGTTATTACGAAGATTACAGACTTAGCCTGTGAAGCGGACGAGTATAAAAGGAAAAGGGATCTTCTCTGCGAAGGGTTAGCCGGATTTGGTTATCAATTTCATAAGCCTGAAGGAGCATTCTATCTTTTCCCCCGAAGTTTTATAGAGGATGATATTGCGTTTATAAAAGAGCTTCAAAAGCAAAACATTCTTACTGTGCCGGGTTCTGGTTTTGGCACTCCGGGATATTTTCGAATTTCCTACTGTGTTGCGGATGAAACTATCACCCGGGCTATGGATGGATTCAAGAAGGTCGCAGAGAAATATTTATAAGTTTTAGGGGGATCAGTTATCCGGGTTTGGGCTCTCTTATCTTCTGGCCGTAAATAACAGAGCGATGCCAAGGGTAAGTTTTTTTATTTTTACATCCCGAAAACCAGCATCCTCGATCATTCCTGCAAACACTTCCTCTCCCGGAAAAGCGTGAACAGAGTTAGCAAGATAACTATACGCATAGCCTGTTCGTGAAATTGTATCTCCTGCTTTGGGAAGAATTTTATTGAAGTACAATTGGTAGAAGCGGCCTATCAGAGGAGTGCGGGGGAACCCAAACTCCATGATAATCAACTGACCACCCGGTCTCAATACCGAGTAAAATTCTCTCAGCGTTTTCTCCCGCTCTCTAATATTTCTAATTCCAAAAGCAATGGTGACCGCATCAAATTGAGCATTTTTAAACGGAAGCTTCCGGGCATCCCCAATAAACGTCTTGATTTTGTCTGCCAAGCCTCTCTTCTTTACCTTTTCAACGCCGATTTTCAGCATATTCGGTGAAAAGTCACCACCTACAACTCTTACCTTTGGCTTCTGCCTAACAATCTCAAGGGCGATCTCTGCAGTACCGGTTGCCATGTCAAGTACCAGACCATAGGTATTATTCTGGATGTTTTTAACCATCTTCTTTCTCCACCACGTATCAATCATAAAAGAAAGGAAACGATTCTGAAAATCATAACCGCTGGCGATGGTATCGAACATATCTTTGATGTCTGGATTCTTCATTTGTTACAAAGATGTCAAGTTGGTTTTCTGTTAAGTATTTTTATATGTTATAATGGTTTCAAAGCTATTCAGATTTATCACTATTATAAATCTTTTATTATGAGTCAACAGGTTAATATGAAAAACTCTAATTCTTGACCCGTTTTGGTTTACATGATAAAAGAATATAAAGTTAAGGGCTATAAAGCGTAAAATGTAAAAATCCGGTTTGTATTTTACATTAAACCCTGTTCTTAAAAGCTCTCAGTATTTTAGAGCTAACTTCAAAAAGCTATTATAAACAGGGAAAAAGGGGAAAGACAATGGAAAGGTCTTTGTTTGATATCGGCATAATTGGAGCGGGAAGCTGGGGGACAGCTATTGCTTCCCTGCTTGCACATAATGGACATCGAATCACCCTCTGGGTATATGAAGACGAAGTCTGCAAGCATATAGCAAACCATAGGGAGAACCATGTCTATTTGCCGGGTATACCCATTCCTGATCTGGTGATGCCAACCCAGTCTTTTTCCGAAGCTTCTACAAACAAAGATCTTATTGTCTCCGCTGTTCCTTCCCAACTGGTGAGACAGATTATAATCAAATGTGTTCCTTCCATAGATAATCGAACCACCATTGTCAGTCTGTCGAAAGGCATTGAAAATGAGACATTGAAGTTTATGTCAGGTATTTTTGAAGAGATGCTTCCAAATAAACTTTATTCTCAAACCGCTTTTCTTTCCGGCCCCAGCTTTGCTAAAGAAGTGGCTCAGCATCTACCCACTGCGGTTGTTGTCGCATCAATAAATCAGAAGATTGCCGAGAAAGTCCAACAAGTTTTTTCCGCCCCGTTCTTCAGGGTATATACC
>JAGHDE010000144.1 GCA_021160085.1 Pseudomonadota bacterium
GGGTGGGACGTGTCCAGGATCAATTCATCTGCAACCCCAATCTTGAGCAAATCAAAGAAGGAGACTTGGATCTTGTTGTGGCTGCCAGCCGCAAAACAGTGGTTATGGTTGAGGGAAGTGCGAAAGAATTGCCGGAACAGACATTTATCGAGGCTATTACCTTCGCGCATCAATCCATTCAAAAAATCCTTGATCTCCAGGAAGAGCTCAAAGCCTCGTTAGGGAAACCAAAAAAGTCTTTTTCGAGTCCGGAAGTGGATGAGGCCCTTCTTTCCCGAATTAAGGAACTAAGTAATACAAAAATTGAGGAGGCAGTGACAATTCCCAATAAGTTAGAGCGTTACCATCGTCTCGACGAAATCGAGGAGGAAGTAAAAGCGGTTCTTCTTCCTGAATTTGAAGGGGAAGATAAAAAAATTTCTAACTGCTTGGAAGATTTACAAAAAGCCATCGTCCGGAAGATGATTATAAAAGACAAGAGGAGGATTGATGGCCGGAGCAACACGGATATTCGACCAATCAGCTGCGATGTTGGATTCTTACCCCGGGCTCACGGATCAGCTGTTTTTACCCGCGGGGAAACTCAGGTATTAGCAGCCACAACCCTTGGCACTTCCCAAGATGAACAACGTATCGACTCTCTCATCGGGGAAACATTCAAGAAGTTTATGCTCCATTATAATTTTCCGCCATTTTCTGTAGGAGAGGCCAAATTTCTGCGCGGCCCCAGCCGAAGAGACGTCGGCCATGGAACCCTGGCTGAAAAATCCTTGCTTCCTGTCCTCCCTCCGGACACTGATTTTCCTTATACCATCCGTATCGTTTCCGAGGTTCTGGAATCAAATGGGTCCTCATCCATGGCCACAATCTGTGGATCATCTCTTTCTTTAATGGACGGAGGAGTTCCTATTAAAACACCAGTGGCCGGCATAGCCTTAGGACTGATAAAAGAAGGGGAAGAGATTGCCATCCTCTCCGATATTCTCGGAGATGAAGATCATATCGGAGATATGGACTTTAAGGTTGCGGGTACTGAAAAGGGCATAACCGGTTTTCAGATGGACGTAAAGATCAGTGGAATTACGCCCGATATCCTGGAAAAAGCGCTTTACCAGGCACAAGAAGGGAGAATGTACATTCTCGAAAAAATGCGAGAGGTTATTAGTGAGCCTCGTCCTGATATATCTGCTTATGCTCCGCGGATTGAAACCATCATGATCCCAACTGAAAAGATAAGGGACGTTATTGGCCCCGGAGGAAAAATGATCCGAAGCATAGTAGAGCAAACTGGAGCGAAGATAGATATCGAAGATTCAGGGGAAGTCACTATTGCTTCAGCAGATGAGGAAGCTCTTCTGAAAGCGATAAAAATAATCGAGGGTTTAACCCGCGATGCAGAAATAGGCGAAATATATCTGGGGAAGGTGAAAAAAATTATGGACTTTGGAGCCTTTGTGGAGGTTTTGCCGGGTATTGAAGGGTTGGTCCACATATCCCAGCTTGACAATAGCCACGTTAAAAGTGTCCGCGATATCCTTAAGGAAGGCGATGAGGTTATGGTTAAGGTCCTGAATATCGATCAGACGGGTAAAATACGGTTGAGCCGGAAAGAAGCATTAGGCCATGTACCGAAAAACAATACTTAATAATGGAACTACAGTTGTCACTGAGCAAATTCCCCATGTTAATTCGGTTTCCATTGGTATCTGGGTCAAAATCGGATCCCGGGATGAAAAAGAGAAAGAGAATGGCATCTCTCATTTTATCGAACACATGCTTTTTAAGGGAACTGAAAAGAGAACTGCCCTTGATATAGCCAGAGAAATTGATGGAGTGGGGGGAGCACTCAATGCTTCCACCAGCAAAGAGTTTACAAATTTTTATGCCAAAGTATTGGATAAAGACTTTGATCTGGCCATCGACCTTCTATCTGATATACTGCTCAATTCGACGTTCCTTTCACAAGAGATAGAACGAGAGCGGGATGTCATCTACCAGGAAATTAAAATGGTGGAGGACACGCCTGATGAATACATTCAAGACCTTTTTAATCAACACTTTTTTTCAAAAAGCCCCTTAGGCAATCCTATCTTAGGCAATTATCACACCATCAGCCAGATCACCCCTGCCAAAATAACGGAATTCTTTAAAACATATTATCTTTGTCCTGAGCGAATCATTGTGTCGGTCGCCGGAAGCTTAAATCACGATCGGGTCATAGAAAAAATCGACGCCACCCTGGGACAAATAAAGCCGAAGAAAAACGGCCGGGTTTTGGATACCCCGAAGCCAAATTCCGGTATCCATATTTTTAACAAAAAACTGGAACAGGTTCATATCTGCATAGGCACTAAGGGGATCTCTCAGACCCACCATTTTCGTTATGCCGGCTACATCCTTAATGCCCTGTTAGGAGGAAACATGAGTTCCCGGCTTTTTCAGGAAGTCCGGGAAAAACACGGTCTGGCTTATGCAATATTTTCTTATCTTTCTTCATATTCTGACACTGGGATACTGAATATTTACGCTGGGACCACCTCCGACAATGTAAAAAAGGTGATAAAACTAATTGTTAATGAGCTTCGAAAAATCAAAGAAAATTCCTTGGGAAAAGAGGAGGTTGAGAAAACCAAGGAGCAGTTGAAAAGAACTGTTCTATTATCAAATGAAAGCACTGACAGCCGAATGAATCGTTTGGCCAGAGGTGAACTCTATTTTGGCAAATTTATTCCTGTTGAGGAAATATTAGACGGTATAACAAGGGTTACGGTAGCGGATATTCAACAACTCACCCTGGAACTGTTTCAAAACGAGTTTTTCTCACTTGCGGCCCTGGGCCGGGTCAAAGAAAAAGATATCTCTCCCGAACTTCTGACATTATAATTGTCTTAACTTTTCTCCCCTGTAATATTTATATCTTAGTGATTCACTGAGACCTTTAAAAATTCAGTTTTTGCACCGTTATCGATATATATCCGTGGAATCAATCACTGTAAAAATCAGCCGGGTCGGTTCTCAAAACAGCGACCTTGCTTTACCACAATATATGACTGATCACGCATCAGGCTTAGACCTTTATGCTGCTGTTTGCGAGGATACCACTCTAAATCCCGGAGAGAGAAGGCTTATCCCTACTGGCATCGCTCTTGCCATTCCTCCAGGATATGAAGCTCAGATACGCCCCCGGAGCGGGTTGGCTCTAAACCACGGAATTACACTGCTTAATGCTCCCGGAACCATCGATGCTGATTATAGAGGAGAAATCGGTCTTATAATAATAAATCACGGAGAAAAACCTTTCTTAATAAGAAAGGGAGACCGGCTTGCCCAGATGGTCATAAACAAGGTTTATCGAGCACAGCTCCAGGAAACAGAGCTGCTTGACACCACCAGTCGTAACTCCGGCGGGTTTGGTCATACTGGTAAATGATTTTGCTTTTTTTGAAAGCTCTCGTAAAATTTCCAGAGCAGGAATTATCTATTGACTATTAATGGATTAGAAAAATTTTTAGAAAAGCTTGAATCCCGCGGGGAATTGGTAC
>JAGHDE010000211.1 GCA_021160085.1 Pseudomonadota bacterium
TCACAAAGAGTGGAAACAACCGGTAAATAAACGGCATCTTGACATATTCTGGTTGTGATGTATTATTCAGCAAAACGTATACTCACAGGACTACAATTAACATAAAAGATGATCTTATGGATGCACTCCTGGCTCGCACAAAGGCTAAGACTAAAGCCGTTGAATTATCCATCAGGGAGTATATAGAAAAAGGATCCATTGAAGACCTTATCTCCCTCAGTGGCAAAATAAATGTCGATTCAGACTGGCAAAAAGAAGCGCCATACGGACGATAAAAAAAGACAGGAACGTACACAAATTCGTGATCAGGCAACATCAATCCAGTTGGCGGCCTTGTAGCAGGTACTCATTATGAACTCATACAGTCTCTCATATCTCAAACAGATCGAATCAGAATCTATCCATATCATACGGGAAGTAGTGGCCGAGTTTAAAAATCCGGTCATGCTTTATTCCGTTGGAAAAGATTCCAGTGTCATGCTCCGTCTGGCACAGAAAGCCTTCTATCCCGGAAAATTTCCCTTTCCGCTTATGCATATCGATACCGGATATAAATTTCCGGAGATGTATGAATTTCGTGACAAATTCTGTAAAGAGATCGGCGCAAGACTCATCGTCGAACGTAACGAGGGATGGATTGCTGAAGGATGTCACCCTTTAAAACTCGGGACAGATAAATGCTGCGGATATTTGAAGACCCAGGGGCTGCTTGATGCCATAAAAAAGCATGAGTTTGATGCCGCATTCGGAGGCGCCAGGAGAGAAGAAGAAAAATCACGTGCCAAGGAGCGTGTATTTTCCCTCCGTGACGAATTTGGCCAGTGGGACCCCAAGAATCAGCGTCCGGAACTCTGGGATCTTTATAACGCGCGGCTGAATGAAGGGCAGTCCGTCCGTGTTTTCCCGCTGAGCAACTGGACCGAGGTGGATATATGGCAGTACATCAAGATTGAAAAGATACCGGTAGTGCCTATCTACTTTGCCATGGAACGTGAGGTAATAAGGCGCAACGGGCTTTTAATTCCTGTTTCCTCCTTTTCCACCGTTGGAAATGATGCAAAAGCCGGTTTCGCACAGGAAGAAATTGAAACGGTCATGTGCCGTTTTCGAAGCCTCGGTTGCATCCCCTGCACCGGCGCGATAAAATCTGAAGCAACGATAATTGATGATATTATTGCCGAAGTAGTAAGCGCCAGAAAATCCGAGCGGGAAAACCGCGTAATAGACCTTGGAAGTGACAGTGCAATGGAAGATAAGAAAAAGGAAGGGTATTTTTGATGGAAAGCAGAGAAAAAACACTCCTTCGATTTACCACCACCGGCAGTGTTGATGACGGCAAATCCACGCTCATCGGCCGGCTTTTATACGAAACGAAATCAATCTTCGAAGATCAGTATGCCGCTATCGAAAAGACATCAAAAAAGAAGGGTTATGACGAGGTAGACCTCGCCCTCCTGCTTGACGGTCTGTCCGCTGAAAGGGAGCAGGGGATTACCATTGACGTTGCTTACAGATATTTTGAATCTCCAAAGAGAAAATTTATCATTGCGGATACGCCGGGCCATGTTCAGTACACCCGCAACATGATCACCGGTGCATCAACCGCGGATCTTGCAATTATTCTCATTGATGCCAGAATGGGTGTGCTTACACAGTCCAAACGTCACGGCATTATTAATTCCCTCCTCCAAATCCCTCATCTGATTGTGGCCGTAAATAAAATGGATCTCGTAGATTACTCCGAAGAGGTATATAGAAACATTGTATCGTCATACGAGGAATTCTCCGAAAAGCTGGATATTCACGACATTGTCTTTATCCCTGTTTCCGCTCTTAAGGGCGACAACGTTGCCGAAAAAAGTGAAAACATGTCCTGGTATGATGGGGCCACCCTCCTGCACTACCTGGAAACTGTTCAGGTAACTGCGAACAGGAACCTTCAGGACTTTCGCTTCCCCGTCCAATACGTAATCCGGCCGAATCACGGTTTCAGGGGGTTTGCGGGGAAAATAACATCCGGCACAATCAGCCCGGGAGAAGAGATTGTTGTATTACCGTCAGGCAATGCTACAACCGTTAAGTCGATTGTTACCCATGACGGAGAACTGACTGAGGCCTTCCCCCCCCAGTCCGTTGTCCTGACCCTGCATGATGAAATAGATATCAGCCGGGGCGATATGATCGTCCGTAAAAACAATCTGCCCCAAGTCAGCAATCACTTCGAAGCAATTATCTGCTGGATGGATGAACAGGCCATGTCAAATGGAAACTCCTATATTCTCAAGCACACAACAAATGATGTTAGGGCATTTATTCCGCGAGTTGTCTATAAAATCGATGTAAACACCCTTCACAGAGAAAAAACCGATTCGCTGGCACTAAACGACATTGCAAGAGTAGAGATCAAGACAGCCTTACCCGTATTCTTTGATACTTACAAGGTAAATCGCGGTACGGGAAGCTTTATCCTGATTGACCCCTTTACCAATAACACCGTTGCCGCCGGAATGATTCGTGGAGTCGTGCGGAGAGTTGACGATGTTATTGAAGTTACTAAGGACAAAAGTATAACACAGAAAAAATCGCCCCACACCACCTGGAGCGGATGGAATATACCCCGTAAAGTGAGAGAATCGCACAACGTTCATAAAGCGGCGGTATTATGGCTTACAGGATATTCAGGATCAGGGAAATCAACAATCGCCAGAAAGCTTGAAAAAAGGCTGTTTGAAGCGGGCTGTCAGACAACTCTTCTTGACGGCGATAACATCCGGCATGGCCTTTGCGGGGATTTAGGGTTTTCCGACAAAGACAGGTCGGAAAATATCCGCAGAGTGGGAGAAGTGGCAAGACTCTTCTTTGAATCGGGAAGTATCGTCGTCTGTACTTTTATATCCCCTTTTAAAGGGGACCGGGCAACCGTCAGATCATTGTTCCCGACAGACCGCTTTTTTGAGGTCCACGTAAAATGTGATCTTGAAATATGTAAAAGGCGAGATCCCAACGTATTGTACAAAAAAGCTCTTAGCGGGGAAATTAAGGAATTTACAGGAATCTCCTCCTCGTATGAAAAGCCACTAAAACCGGAAATAATTGTTGAAACGGATTTGCAGAGCGCTGAGGATATTGTCGCAAGTATTGTCGATACACTTAAAAAGAAAAAGGTAATAGAGAACTGAAAGAAAGACCTTATTGGGACACAAATGAATGCGGATGAGGCTGTTTTGGGGAGAAATGGAGACTTTTTGGAGACCAGAACAAATCAAGGACTTAACAAAAATTGCTAAGTCCTTGATTTTATTGACGCGCCCAAGAGGATTCGAACCTCTGACCTACGGATTCGTAGTCCGTCGCTCTATCCAGCTGAGCCATGGGCGCTACTAAGATTTATTATTTTATCATTATAACTATTCCTCGTCAATATTTTACCAGCAATATTACCCTGAGTTTATTTTTCTGATTTTAAAAAGAAAATTTGGTTAATTATAAGAAACTTACCTGACTTCAATTTCGTTGACATTGGTTTATCGGTATACTATCATTATTTAAATTTTGAGAACATTTTTAAGCTTTTTTATAGAAACATAGCAATATTTTTTGTCCATGAGGAGGAGGTTCCCAATGTCAACAGGTTTTGATCGTAATAAGGCGGTTGATGTAGCTTTTACCCAGATAGAACGACAGTTTGGAAAAGGCTCCATCATGAGGCTGGGCAGTGATTCTCCAGCATACCAGGTTCCCGTCATCTCAAGCGGTTCCCTGGGATTGGATATTGCATTAGGAGTGGGGGGGATTCCCCGCGGCAGAGTGATTGAAGTCTTTGGACCGGAAGCTTCCGGAAAAACCAGTCTTACGCTCCATGTTATTGCGGAAACCCATAAACAGGGTGGCATAGCCGCCTTTATTGATGCGGAGAATGCCCTGGATGTGAGTTATGCCCGGAATCTCGGAGTCAATACCGATGATTTGCTTATCTCCCAGCCCGATACTGGTGAACAGGCCCTGGAAATTACTGAAGTTCTGGTTCGAAGCGGCGCGATTGATGTTCTGGTTATTGATTCGGTGGCTGCTCTTGTTCCCCGGGCAGAACTTGAAGGAGAAATGGGAGATTCTCATATGGGGCTTCAGGCCCGGCTCATGTCTCAGGCGCTAAGAAAACTCACCTCCGCCATAAGTAAATCGAAGACCACGGTAATTTTTACTAACCAGTTGCGCATGAAGATAGGGGTTTTTTTTGGAAATCCAGAAACCACCACCGGTGGAAACGCGCTTAAGTTTTACTCTTCAGTACGATTAGATATGCGCCGGATAGGAGCTATCAAATCAGGAGATGCGGTGATTGGAAACAGGACCCGGATAAAGATAGTTAAAAACAAGCTGGCTCCCCCGTTTCGCGAAGCTGAGTTTGATTTGATTTATGGAGAGGGAATATCCCGGGAAGGTGAAATTCTGGATTTGGGTGTGACTAATAAGATAATAGAGAAAAGTGGAACCTGGTATTCCTATGGTGACGACCGAATCGGGCAGGGCCGGGAGAATGGCAAAAAGTTTCTCAAGGAAAACCCCGACCTGTTAGAAAAAATTGATAAGGAAATCCGGAAAAAATTTGGGCTTGACCGGGAAAAAAAAGAGCCGGAAAGCAACAACTCTCCCAGCAAATAATTATGAAGCTGAATACCCTTTTGAAAACCGCTGTTACTACAAACGCTTCAGACATTCATATCAAGGTAGGGCTTTCTCCAATCCTCCGGATTAATGGGGCGTTGGGTACGCTAAAAGATGTCCCCCGCTTCTCCCCGGAAATAACAAAGGAAATAGCCGACTCTTTGATGAGTGACCGACAAAAAGAACAATTCCATAAAGTTAATGAGATAGACTTTTCTTACGCTGTATCAGGATTGGGCCGTTTTCGGGTTAATATATTCAGGCAACGAGGTTCTATCAGCCTGGTGCTAAGGATAATTCCTTTTAAAATTCTTGGCATTGAGGAATTGCTGCTTCCCAGGATTATTGAAAAGTTAGCTATGGAAAACAGAGGGTTGATTCTTGTGACCGGAACCACCAGCAGTGGAAAGTCAACCACTCTGGCAGCCATGATTGATCACATCAACACTCATCGAAGTGCCCACATCATTACCATTGAAGACCCAATAGAGTTTCTTCATCAGGATAAAAAAAGCATCATTAATCAAAGAGAGGTGGGAGAGGACACTGATACGTTCGCAAGCGCTTTGAGAGTGGCTTTGCGCCAGGATCCAAATGTGATCCTGGTGGGAGAAATGCGGGATTTGGAAACCGTTGAAACCGCACTTTTAGCGGCTGAAACCGGCCATTTAGTTCTGAGCGCCGTTCATACCCTTGACGCCACTGAAACAATCAACCGCATTATCTCTGTCTTCCCTCCTTACCAGCATAGCCAGATTAGAATCCAGCTCGCTTCCGTGCTCAAAGGGGTCATCTCCCAACGATTAATGCCTAAAGCAGACAAATCCGGACGAGTCCCGGCTGCCGAGGTGCTGGTAACCACTGCTCGTATCCGGGAATATATTGAAAATAGAAACCGAACCAGAGAAATCGCGGATGCTATTGCCGAAGGGCATGTCCAGTATGGAATGCAAACCTTTGATCAATCACTTATGTCTTTGCTCGGACAAAAGTTAATCACCTATGAGGAAGCGCTGAACCAGGCGACGAATGCCGATGACTTTGCCCTTAAATACAGCGGTATTTCTTCAACCAGTGATACAATCTGGGATAGCTTTCACAAGCAAAATGAATCTGAAAAAGGAAAAGAGGAAGTCGAGATTGACCGGTTCAACCGGGAGCTTAAGTAGCAATATCCTGATTGAGCTTTGGCTCAATCAGGGAGGGTCCGGGGATCAGTGTTCAGGGAACAATAAGTGCTGCCCCCTGACAACTGTCAATTGAGCCTTTCCCTCAATTGAGATTATAATACTGGTTTTTGTATTGTTGAACGGTATGGGAGATGAGGAGGAACTAAAAAGAGCGAAAAAAAGCGCTTTAAGAATGCTTGCTTTTCGAGCTCGAAGCAAACAGGAAATGCGGGAGAAACTATCCCAAAAAGGGTTCTCGGCTTCGGTCACTAAAAAGGTGTTGGCTTATCTAATTGAGTATGGTTATGTAAATGATAATCTGTTTGCGCAACAACTGGCTCTTGGTCTGTTTGAAAATAAAAACTGGGGATTTATTCGAATCAGAAACACACTAAAAAATCGGGGGGTGCTTCCGGAACTGGTAGACAAAACAATCTTCCAACTAAAAAAAAATCATTCAGAAGAAGAAACCGCCCTCCGGATTTTGAAAAGGCGGTTTTCTCACATTAACCTGCAAGAAGCCTCGCTGAAAGAGAAAAAGCGTATTATTCAGTTTTTCCAGCAAAGAGGGTTTTCCTGGGAAACAATTACGAAGGTGTTAATGATATGAAGCAAAGATCAGGCAATGAGATACGAAATCTGTTTTTAAATTATTTTGAGAAACATAGTCATACAATTGTAAAAAGTTCTTCTCTTGTTCCGAAAAATGACCCCAGCCTCCTTTTTACCAACGCCGGGATGGTACAGTTTAAGGGACTCTTCCTGGGCATGGAAAAAAAAGAATACACTCGGGCAACATCATCCCAAAAATGTTTCAGGGCCAGCGGTAAACACAACGATTTAGAAAATGTGGGTTATACCGCCCGCCACCACACTTTCTTCGAAATGCTGGGCAACTTTTCCTTTGGTGATTATTTTAAAAAAGAGGCAATAGAAATTGGCTGGGATTTTCTTGTCAACCAGCTTCAAATTCCCAAAAAAAACCTCTGGGTCACCATCTACGAGGAAGATGATGAAGCAGAGACTATCTGGAATCAGCAGGCTGGAGTACCATTAGATCGGATTGTGCGATTGGGAAAGAAGGACAATTTTTGGGCTATGGGAGACACCGGCCCTTGCGGCCCCTGCTCAGAAATTATTTATGACCAGGGCCCGGAAATGGGCTGTGGACGACCAGAATGTGCGGTGGGGTGTGACTGTGACCGTTATCTGGAGCTCTGGAATCTGGTGTTTATGCAGTTTAACCAGGATGAAAGCGGAGTAAAAACTCCCCTTCCCAAACCGAGCATAGACACCGGAATGGGCTTAGAACGAATAGCAGCAGTGGTTCAGGGAGTAAAGAGCAACTATGATTGTGACCTCTTAAGAACTATTATTACGTCTGTTGAGGAACTGACCGAAAAGAAATATGGGGAAAACCCCTCCGATGATCTCTCCATCCAGGTCATTGCTGATCACAGCAGGGCCGTTGCTTTTTTACTGTCTGATGGAGTTCTCCCTTCCAATGAAGGCCGTGGATATGTTCTGCGACGGGTGATCCGGCGGGCAGTTCGGCACGGCAAAAAGTTAGGATTGGATAAGCCTTTTTTATACCGTACTACCGGAGTTGTGGCTGATATAATGCAAGATGCTTATCCAGAGCTGTCCAAAGCGCGGAATTTTGTTGCCCAGGCGGTAATAAACGAAGAAGGCCGTTTTTTAGAAACACTGGAAGTTGGCCTGAAACTTCTTCAAGAAGAGATAGAAAAGCTGAAAGAGGCTCAGCCCCCACGATTATCCGGGGATGTTGTTTTCAAGCTGTACGATACCTATGGATTCCCAATCGATCTCACCGCCGATATTCTCCGGGAAAAAGGAATAAGCATCGATGAGGAAGGTTTCAGTGTTGCCATGTCATCCCAACGGGCAAAAGCGCGGAAAGCCTGGAAAGGCTCAGGAGCTAAAGAAGTCGAGGAGGTTTACCATACCCTGGTTCGAAAAGGAATAAAAACAGTTTTCAAGGGCTATGAATTCCGGGAATGGGAATCTACCATAGAGTGCCTTCTTTCGGAAGAAAAGGCAGTAGAAGAGCTTTCCTCGGGAGATACCGCTCAGATAATAACCGCCGAAACCCCGTTTTACGGGGAAACCGGAGGGCAGGCAGGTGATAGTGGCCAGATGAAAGGTGATGGGTGGCAAGCAGAGGTTGTCAATACCCTTCGCCCTCTTCCCGATATTATTGTTCATCAGGTCAAGGTCACTAAGGGAGAAGTAAAAAAAGGGGATACCGTTAAGCTTTTGGTGGATAATAATAAAAGAAAGGATTTGGCCGCCAGTCACACCGCTACTCACATACTTCAGGCTGCGCTCAGAGAGGTGCTGGGCGACCATGTCCATCAGGAAGGTTCACTGGTAACCGCCGACCGCCTCCGTTTTGACTTCACTCATTTTTCTCCTTTAGCCGATAGAGAGCTTAAACGGATTGAGGAACTGGTTAATCAAAAAATAAGGGAAAATGCTCCGGTAAAAACAGAAGTCCTTTCTATTGAAAAAGCCTTGAAGAAAGGGGCAATGGCACTTTTTGGCGAGAAATACGGAGCGACAGTTCGGATGGTGGAAGTGGGGAATTACAGCCGAGAGCTTTGCGGGGGAACACACGCAGAATCAGCAGGCAACATCGGGTTTTTTAAGGTAGTGAGTGAAACTGGAATAGCCGCAGGGGTGAGGAGAATTGAAGCAGTTACCGGACATGGGGCATGGTCTTACGTCAGGAACTGGCAGGAAGTGATAGAAGAATTGGGGGCCAGGCTAAAAAGCCCGCGAGGAGAGTTGGTGGATAAGGTCGCAAAGCTCTTAGAAGAAGAGAAGCAACTTCAACGGGAAATAGATAAACTCAGGTCACAAGTGGCCAGCAGTCATTCCCGCGATATTTTCAGGGAGATCAAAACCGTAAAAGGGATCAAGGTCCTGTCAGCTCAGGTGGAAGCTTCTGATCCAAAGACCCTTCGGAACTTTGCCGATACCGTGAAAGACCGCCTGAAATCAGGAATTGCTGTATTAGGAGCGAAAAATAATGATAAGGCTATGCTTGTGGTAATGGTTACCAAAGATCTTACTTCTCAATTTCCGGCGGTAGAAGTGATAAATCAGGTTGCTTCGGTTGTAGGTGGACACGGAGGCGGCAGGCCGGATATGGCTCAGGCAGGAGGCGTCCACCCGGACAGATTAGAAGCGGCTTTAGATAAGGCTTATGAAATTATAGAGAGAATGAAAAAATGAGCAGTAAGAAAACTTCTTACTCCTCTGGTTTTTCCTCTTTTCCGATAAAGGGAAAAGGAATCGATGTTATTGCCCTGATTGGATTGACTTTTTTCAGTATCCGGGAAATTTTAATTTTATCAATGTCCTCGATCTTTTCCGGATCCGCTAACAGCTCTTCGCTCAGAGAAACAAAAGGGCTTTCAGGGTATTTTTGGAGCAGGATGGTAAATTGTTCCCGGGCATTTTCTGGTTGATCAAGGCGGAGGTAAGTTTTACCCAGTTGAAACAGAAGAAGGTCGGGAGATGAAAGGGAGCCATAATAATAATCCTGACGGGCTTCCAGAAACCGGGAAAGAGCAGAATTATAAGCATTAGTGCGGTAATAAAAATTTCCTATGTAGAGGATATGTTCGGCCAGATTTTGCCGGCATTCATTGATCTTTTCCCTCGCCGAAGGAACATAGGGCGAAGAAGGGGAAATAGAGATCAGCTTTTCAAAGTGCCTGAGGGCCTGCAGAGTAAAGGTTTGATCCCGATCAATAATGCATAATTGCTTATAATAACACATTCCCATTTGGTAATAAACATAGTCTACAAACTGATAGGCAGGATGAAGGCGGGTGAATTCCTGATACTGGACAAACGCATTTTCGTATCTGCTTTGGTAGTAAAGGCAGTCAGCTACCCGTAACTCTGCTTTAATCCCCCACTTATTAATTGGATACCGTGCCCTTACCTTTTGGAAAGCATCACTCGCATAAATGTAATTATTATTTTTATAGAAATCGAGCGCTTGTTTATAAAGCTCCTCCGCCGGGGGCGAAGCCAGAGTATCA
>JAGHDE010000139.1 GCA_021160085.1 Pseudomonadota bacterium
GCCTTGGGATAACAAGAAGAAAGGTAGCGGAGGATGGGGTGAAGATCCTCCCTCCATAGATGAAATCTTAAAAAAAATCAGTAACATGTTTAGGGGGGGTGCAATTGGCCTCTGGATCATTCCCCTCGTAATACTGGGCTTTTGGCTTACTTCATCTTTCTATACTGTGGCAGTTAATGAGGTGGGGATTGTTCAACGATTTGGTCGATATGTCCGCCAGACCACCTCGGGGCTTCACTTCAAATTGCCTGGGGGGATAGAAAAAATAACAAAAGTAAAAGTAGATTATGTGTATACTGAGGAATTCGGTTTAAGGACCATAAAGGCGGGAATAAAGAGTGAATACGCTCCCAGCCGGGCTTTTTTAAACGAAGCCCTGATGCTTACCGGTGATTTGAATTGTGCTGTCGTGCCCTGGATCGTCCAGTTTCGCATCAGTGATCCTTACAGCTTCCTTTTTAAAGTAAGAAATGTTCGAAAAACCCTTCGGGACCTTTCTGAAGCCATTATGCGTCAGGTGGTGGGAGACCGTAGTATCAATGAGGTTATCAACCAAAGAAAAGAGATTGCCGATATGGCAAGGGTTGATCTTCAGAAGGCTCTTGATGAAGCGGACACCGGGATAAGCCTGAAAACCATAGAACTTAAGCGAACTAATGTGCCTGAACCGGTTCAGCCTTCCTTCAATGAGGTAAATCAGTCCATGCAGGAAAAAGAACAGATGATTTATAAAGCCAAGGAGGAATATAACAAGGCCATTCCTGCCGCCCGGGGTGAAGCGGAAAGGATGATCAGAGGCGCGGAAGGATACGCCCTCGATCGCATCAATCGCGCCAAAGGAGATACCCACCGGTTTCTGGCCCTCTGGGAAGAATATGAAAAGGCCGAGGATGTAACCCGGCGTCGACTTTATCTGGAAGCCATGCAGAAAGTGCTTCCCAGGATAAAGACAAAGTACATAATCGATCATGAACAAAAAACCATCCTGCCCTTATTAAATCTTAAAGAAAACGAGGTTAAATAATGAAATTTTCTTTGCCTGTCATTATAGTGGCCCTGGCCGTCTTTGTGGGTATGAACAGCTTTTTCACTGTTACTGAAACCGAGCAAGTGGTTCTCACCCAGTTTGGCAAACCAGTGGGGAAAACAATTACCGAACCGGGACTTAAGTTTAAGATCCCCTTAATTCAAGTAGTCAATACGTTCCCCAAAAATCTGCTGGAATGGGATGGGGACCCCGGGCAAATTCCCACCCTGGATAAAACCTTTATCTGGGTCGATACCTTTGCCCGCTGGCGGATCATAGACCCTTTGAAATATTTCAGAACCGTAAATAACGAACTGGGCGCTCTGAGGAAATTAGATGACATTATCGATCCGGCAGTGCGTAATTCCATCACTTCTCATCACCTGATTGAAGCGGTAAAGAACTCCAATCGCATCATGGATACCATGGAAGTAGGTCTGGATCAGATTGGGAAAAAGGCTGCTGTTGCAAAAATCAAGATTGGTCGTAAAAAGATAACCCGGCTAATTATGAAGGGGGCCAGCCCAAAATTGGCAGAATTTGGCATTGAGCTGGTGGATGTCAGGATAAAACGCATCAATTATGTGGAAGAGGTACAGAGGGCTGTTTACTCCCGGATGATCCAGGAGCGCAAACAGATCGCCGAGAAATTTAGGTCAGAGGGCCTGGGAGAAAGCAAGAAGATTGAGGGGGAAAAAGATAAGGAGTTAAAGAGAATTTCGTCCGGAGCATACCGGACATCCCAGGAAATCAAAGGAAAAGCTGATGCTGAAGCGGCCCGGCTTTATTCCGAGGCTTTCAATCGCGATTCGGAATTTTATTCATTTGTAAAAACCTTAGAGGTTTACCAGAATACCCTGGATGAAAATACCTGGCTGATGTTAAGCACCGACAGCGAGTTTTTCAAATACCTCAAAGGGTATAAGGAAAATTAACAGTAGAAGGAATAAAGGGATTTTATTATGGCTCACAAAAAAGGACAGGGCAGCTCCCGAAACGGCCGGGACAGCCGGGGACAACGGTTGGGAATTAAACGATTCGGCGGGCAATCCGTAAAATCCGGAAGTATCTTAGTCCGCCAGGTAGGCACCAAAATTCATCCCGGCACCAATGTTGGGCTGGGTAAGGACTTTACTCTCTTTGCCAAAGTTGATGGGGTTGTTACCTTTGAGAGGGCTGGACGGGATCGGAAAAAGGTGAGTGTTTACTCAAGTTAATCCTCACTGAAAATTGAATGCGCTTTATAGATGAAGTAAAGATTTGGATAGAGGCTGGTGATGGTGGCGATGGATGTATAAGCTTTCGTCGAGAAAAGTTTGTTCCCCGTGGTGGACCTGATGGCGGAAATGGAGGTCGGGGGGGGGATATAATCCTGGTTGTCACCAATAAACATCCCACGCTTTTAGATCATTCCTACCAGCAGCACTATAAAGCACAACGGGGAAGCCATGGAAAGGGTAAAGTTCAGCACGGCAGACAGGGAAAGGATTTAAAAATTACTGTTCCCCCGGGGACGGTTGTTCGGGATATAGAAAGTAATGCGGTTTTAAAAGATCTCCTTCATGAAGGAGATCTTTTTGTTGCAGCTCGGGGAGGAAGGGGAGGAAAAGGAAATACTTTTTTTAAGTCATCCACCTTTCGCGCTCCTAAAATGGCTCAACCGGGCGAGCAGGGAGAAAAGAAAAGGTTAAAGCTGGAGTTGAAACTTTTGGCTGATGTTGGTATTATTGGCCTTCCTAATGCGGGGAAGTCTACGCTTATTTCCCGGATTACTTCAGCACATCCCAAAATTGCTTCTTATCCCTTCACCACCCTCAATCCTCAATTGGGGGTAGTCTGTTCTAAAAACCTTGAAACATTTGTGGTAGCTGATATTCCGGGGATCATCAAAGGCGCTCATCAGGGGACTGGTTTGGGACTGAAGTTTTTACGGCATATCGAGAGGACTTCACTCCTGGTGATCCTCCTGGATTTGACCTCTATGGGTACTAAGGAGCCGGGAAAAGACTACAAAATAATCATTAATGAATTAAAAAACTTTAATCCTGGCCTGTTAAAAAAACCCCAAATAATAGTGCTAAATAAGTTGGATCTCCTTGCCTCCCAGACTGTTCCTCCTGAAATAACAGCTTATTACCAAAATCTTCAATCTCCTTTTGTACTCACTTCGGGGTTAACCGGAAAAGGTATAGATATTCTTCTTCCATTGATTAAAAACAGTATAGTCAAATGAACATGTCAGTTAATGACTTCCGCATTAGAATGCTAAAAAAAGCAAAGAGGGTTCTTATAAAAATCGGGAGCAGTGTATTAAGCAACCCTGCTACGATTATTAACTTTAACGCCTTTGCCAGCCTGGTGGAACAAATTGCATGGCTTAAAAGCAAAGGATATGAGGTCGTAATAGTCTCCTCCGGAGCTATTGCTATAGGGATACATAAATTAGGGCTTAAGCAACGTCCTCAGAATATCCCCCTGAAGCAGGCTGCGGCAGCAGTGGGTCAAACCGGGCTTATGGAAAATTACGGACGGTTTTTTAAAGAAAAAAATTTAAAAGTCGCCCAGGTTCTGCTCACGGATTTGATCCTTAAAAATCGTTCCCGGTTCCTTAATGCCCGGAATACGCTCTTTGCTTTGTTGGAGTTAGGAATAATTCCTATCATCAACGAAAATGATTCTGTGGTAGTAGATGAAATTAAGTTAGGAGACAATGATAACTTAGCTTCCATAACCACGAACCTCATAGACGCTGATTTGCTTATAATACTTACCGACCAGGATGGACTCTTTGAAACTAATCCCAAAAAAGATAAGGACGCCCGCTTAATACCCCTGGTGGAAAAAATAACCAGAAAGGTTGAAGGGTTTGCCGGCGAATCTACCAGTTCTCAAGGTGTGGGAGGTATGGCAACAAAGGTTACAGCGGCTAAGAATGCCACTAAATATGGCATTCCCGTTATTATCGCTAATGGTCTGACTCCTAATATATTGAAATCGATTTTTCAGGGAAATGAAGCAGGAACTCTTTTTCTTCCTCAAAAATCGAAACTTCCCAGCCGCAAGCACTGGATTGCCTGTACCCTTAAACCAAAAGGCTCCCTTATCATTGATGATGGCGCCCAGGAAGCGATCTTAAAAAAGAGGAAGAGCTTGTTGTCTATTGGGGTTATAAATGTAAAAGGCAATTTTAAGTTTGGAGATTCGGTTTGTATAGTTGATAAAAAACAAAAAGAGATTGCCCGGGGCCTGGTAAATTACAGTTCCCCGGAACTAAAAAAAATAATAGGAATATCGAGCAAAGAAATTAAGCAAATCTTAGGATACAAACATTATGATGAGGTTGTTAACCGTGATGACCTCGTTGTCTTGTGAGAGGAGATCTATGTCTATTCAAAATGAAGTTCTTGCCATCGCCCGAAAGGCAAAGGAAGCCTCAAGGATAACTGCAAAAATATCTACTGATACGAAAAATAAAGCCCTGCTGAGCATGGCCGATGCACTTATTGCC
>JAGHDE010000038.1 GCA_021160085.1 Pseudomonadota bacterium
AATTTTTTTTGGTGGTGAATTTAGGTAGACCTGCATAGTTGACAAAGATATATCAAGATGATATATCTTTTTGCGCTAAAATTATGTTAAAGAAAATTTGTGGTTTATGGGGCGTCCGTTAAGAATTATTGAAAAGACGGCAGCCCCGGCGGCTGGCTGTATGCGTGGATGTTAAGACAAACCGGAATTAAAAACAAAGGAGAACAAGATATGTCCGAAGCAGTTAAATCAGGCGATACGATAAGTGTCCATTATACCGGCAAATTTGAAAACGATGTGGTGTTTGACTCATCCGAAGGCAGAACGCCGCTGAAGTTTACCGTGGGAAAAGGCCAGCTTATCCCGGGGTTTGACACGGCTGTTGCGGGAATGAAGGTGGGTGAAAAGAAAACGGTTACCATTGCACCCGAAGACGGCTACGGGCCACGCATGGACGAGCGCATGATGGAAATGCCCAAGGAAAACGTGCCTGAGAATATGGATTTGAAAGTGGGTATGGCCGTGCAGCTGACCGACCAGGCTGGAAACCCGATTCCTGCCATCATTGCCGAACTGACAGATGGCGCGGTCAAGCTTGACCTGAACCATCCCCTGGCCGGCAAAACGCTGGTTTTTGACATCGAAATCAGCGAAATCGGCCTTACGCCTAATTCCGAGTGCGGCGATACGCCCAGTTGCGGTGGGGGTTGCTGTGGCGGATGCAATTAAGAGCAATGACAAGGGGACGTTGTCCAATTTTTACAATTAAATAATCTGAACTCCGTTGCTTCCTCACGCTCAGACAAAAAAAGTGATAGTATTGGACAACGTTATATATTACAGCATCTCAAGGTGACACCTCCAATGATAACCTAAAAAAATTATTTTTTTAAAAAAGTGTAAACTGATTATAGAGATGCAGGTGATAAAGATTCAAGAATGAGGTCGGTTATATAAACGAGGTTTTTACCGGCGCTACTTTTTTTAGAAGTATAGCTTAGATTGAAAAGACAAAAGGGACAGGTGCTGACGATTGTTTTAGTTGGAGCCTTATCCAGCGTTTGACGGGCGATATTGAAAGACAAGTCCCGATAGACCGACCTGATGCCCGCTCCGGCACCACAGCAGACCGCTTTTTCTTTATTTTTCTCCATTTCTTTCACTTCTACTCCACATAACCGTAAGGCTTCACGGGGAGCGTTATAGATGCCTTCTTTTCTTCCCAGCCTACAGGGGTCCGGGTACGTAACCTCTCTTTTAAGTTTTTTTGGTTTTACTTCCATTTTTTGCAACAAAGAAGGAAGCATTTCCACTATATGAAGAACCTGAATGTTAAATTCATCTAAGAGGCGAGGATAATATCGCTTAAAACAATAAAAGCACCCGGCACAGGTGGTAATGATCCTCTTTATCCCCAGGTTTCTGAATCTCTCCAGATTTTCCTCAAACTTTTCCTGGGCTAAATCCCACCTTCCGGAATTATAGAAATAGATACCGCAGCAATCCTCATCCTTATGCAGCATGAAATCCACTCCTAATTTCTTTAGAACCAAATAGGAGGAACGGGCACTGTTTTTGACCAGATATGAAGGAAGGCATCCCACATAAAAGAGTGTATCAGATTCTCGTTCCGGAAATTTATCCGGCAGCCAATCCCAGCGTTTATCCGGATCTCCATTAACTGCATTTCCCACCTTCAGTATTCCCTCGATTATTTTATTGTGCTTATCAAGAGGGCCAAGGCCTCTTATTGCCAGCTCCCTCCGGCATTTATCCATTATTTCGGAAATCGGGATTTTCTTTGGACAAATGAGATCACAGAGACCGCATTGAGGACAGTTATATATGGATTCTATCTCCTCCGGGGAAAGAGATTCCCCCTTGAACACTTTTTCCGTCACCTTTAACCGGGCAGGCGGTGAGAAAGCTTCATTCTTTGCGGCTCTATACGTAGAGCAGGAACCAACGCAGATGTTGCACTGATCGCACAGCGCTATCAAATCAAGTATTTCTTTTTTGTTCATATTGTGTTCACAAACAGAGAGTTTTTAGCACCGAAATTTATGGCCGGGGGAGCGGAGCATGTGGAGGGTCAGGGGCGTCAGTGATAGGGATAATAATCGAGAGGAGAGAAGCTGAGCAAGAATAGTGATGCTTGGGGTCATCACCACTAAATCTTTTCTGTATATCCAGATTTCTTTCCTCTCTTACTCTTTTTCAAACTGTAAACTCATCACATGCTGTTTCACAAAAATAATATTAAAGCTTTCTTCTTAGAATCTGGGCGGCGATGTGTATGGGATCCCATGCCCCACCAAATGGTGGAGAATAGCCAAGATCAAGGTAGCCGATTTCATCTAAATCCATACCCGCCCAGAGTGCTATCGAAAGAGTGTTTATCCTGCTTACCACGTTTTCCGTTCCCAATGCCTGTGCTCCGAGCAACTTTCCGGTTGATTTCTCCGCAATAAGTTTTAACCCCAATTTTTCCAAGCCCGGCAAAGACTTAGCCAGAGATGAAGCTATTGGATTTCCCCAGATAATATTACTTACCGGATGATATCCACTTCGAGAAGCTTCTTGTTCATCAAGTCCGGTGGAGGCAACTTCAAGATTAAACAGTTTAAAGGACTGAGAGCCAATAACACCGGGGAAAACCATGGAACCACCACCTATGTTCTTACCCGCAACCCGTCCCTGTTTATTCGCAATATCGCCCAAGGGGAGATATCCCCATTGCTTGCTTATCCGATGATATACCTCACAGCAATCTCCTGCAGAGTAAACTTCTTCACGGGAAGTGCGTTGACACGAATCAACTTTTATAGCACCAGTATTTCCAATTTCGAGCCCTATTTCTTTAGCCAGAGTTACATTTGGCCGAACCCCCAGTGCCATTAAGATAATATCGGCATCCATTTTCCCATTGTTTGTAATCAAACGAAGATACGAATTTTCCCCCTGTTCAATTGCAACCGGTTTTGTGTCGGGAATAAAGGTTACCCCGTTGTTATTCAATTCTTCCAACAATGCTTTTGAAAATTCCGGGTCCCATTTTTTAGCAGGGAGCTTGCCTCGGTAGACCATACGAGTCTCAAGACCTAAAGTTCTCATAGCTTCACTCATCTCGAGGGCAATGAATCCTGCTCCAATGATCAAAGCGTTACGGCACTCTTTTTCGCGCAGGTATTTTTTTATCTTGATAGCATCGGTCAGGTTTTTTAGTGTAAAAACACCTTCCATATCCTGTTCCGGTATGTTGGGAAGAAACGCAGTGCTCCCCGTACTCATAACCAGATGGTCATAAGCCATACTGGTGCCATCGGAGAGCTCGACAACCCCTCTCTCAGGATTAATTTCTTCAACCCTTGTTCTTAATTTAACGTCCACCCCTCTCTTTTTGTGTTCCTCGGGAGTTCTTGCGATGACCCTGTTTTCATCTTTGATTACATCTCCGATGTAATAGCGTGTCGGTCAAGCCGCGTAGGAGACATGTTCTCCCTCTTCTATAATTGTTACCACAAGTTTTGGATCTGCCCTTTTTGCCTCGGCAGCAGCAGAAGGGCCCCCCGCGCCACCTCCAACAACGATCAAATTTTGGCTCATGATATTTTTCTCTCTGGGCCTATCTGTTTGGCTGGTATGATGTAAATTTGTTAAGACTTTTGAAACAGAGGTTTCTCAAAGCCTAATAGCATTAACGGATTTTTCCCGGCAAAAAGCTTTATTATTTTTCCTGTGACGCAGGCATTTCAACGAAGCATTACCCTGCAGAACCTGCACCCACTGAAATCACTTTCTCCTCTTTCCACGACAATTATATAGTCTCAAAACAGACAGCCGTTAGAAGATTTTCTTTCTCCTTCAATTATTCTTCGCTCAAATCGAAAGTTTTTATGCATCTTGGATTTAAGGCATAAGTGCAACCTACAGATAATCAAGGGGGAAATTAACCGTTGCATTAGAACCATCCCTCTAACCACCACAAAAAATGAGCTCTTATGGGTAAATACCTGCAGCTACCTCAAGTACAAAGATATTAAATTTCCGCATTTATCAATCAAAATCTTTCCCTATTTCACTTAATTTTCTGCCGCATAAACTACAAAGGTACATATGGTCTTCTTTCTCTATTTCTTCCTTAAATATGAGGGTTTTTTGATCGGCTTTTTCCAGGTCTTGTGATGAAAGACAATCACCGCAGATAATATCATCTCCTTTATACATCCCTACGACCTTATTTTTATCATATTCTGCCATGATAATTCACCCCCTTTCTTGAAACAATTCATAATCTGCCCGGAGAAATCCGTTTAAAATATTTGAATTTTTCCTTTAACATAATTATAAAAAACCCCTGTTTTTTTGTCAAGCGCAACCTTTTTTCTCTCGATTTGCGGAGAAATTATTATGAGACTTTCATAAGATGCAACTCTATAAATCAGCGACTTAAAAAACATGTGCCAGGGTGAAAAAGAAAAGTCACATATGGATGGTGACTTAATATGGACTTTTATTAAAAGCTAAATCTTATTCCCAGATAGATATTTGTGTTTTCTTCAAACTGGCCAAAAAAATGTATGGGGATAATCACCCCAGAAAACATTGGCACCAACTTCCACTGCCAAGTTATCGTTAATCTTCTAATTTATATTAGGAAGCATGTACACGTCTTTGTTGGACGGTGAAAAACAAGCAAAAACAGAACATGTAAAATTTTGATTTCAGTACCGTTTCGTAATTCTAAACATTAATAAATGCCAGAATTCCTCAGCGGCTTTTTTGCCGTCCAGGTCTGTCTATAGTCGCCGTAATGCATTGTTCGTTATTATTTTAAGAGTATGCACCATCGTATTCCGGCGATCTAAGGTAGAGTTTTGAAACATATCGTGTTCTAATTTGTTTTAAATCTTGCGATACACCAGTCCGTAGGCTACCGGC
>JAGHDE010000106.1 GCA_021160085.1 Pseudomonadota bacterium
CTGGACGGCACCGTCTACGACAGTATCTCGTCGGGACAACCGCACCATCAGGTTAAGACGGCCATCTCCCACATGAATCTCGACGGGACGGCGGCATGCAGCACCCTTTCCGCCGGACTGAAACGGCGGGTGCTCCTGGCTCGGGCGCTGGTCAGCGATCCTGACATTCTCATGCTTGATGAGCCGACCAATCATCTGGATATCGACGCCATTGTCTGGATGGAGCAGTTCCTGCTCCGCTTGGGGAAAACCATGATTTTTGTCACCCACGACCGGGCCTTCCTTAATCGGGTATCCACCCGCATCGTGGAACTCGACCGGGGAGTACTGACCCCGTTTGCCGGTAAGTATGACGATTACCTTACCCGCAAGCAGGAACTGCTCGAGAACGAAGACTCGCGCAACGCCGAGTTTGATAAACAGCTGAGGAGCGAAGAGGTCTGGATCAGGCAGGGTATCAAGGCCCGGCGAACCCGTAATGAGGGACGAGTGCGGGCCCTGATGAAGATGCGGGCCGAGGTGAAGCAGCGCCGTGCCCGTAGCGGCAATCTGCGCCTCATGGTACAGGAGGCCGAGCGATCGGGAAGGCTGGTCATCGAAGAAAAGCATATTGCTGTTGCCTATGATAAGCACCCCTTGATTAGCGATTTTTCAACAACCGTCATGCGGGGTAATAAAATCGGTGTTATCGGACCGAACGGCTGCGGCAAGACCACGTTGCTTCGGATGCTGCTGGGAGAGATCGACCCGAACCGGGGGTCGGTGCGACACGGGACCCGCCTGCAGGTTGCCTATTTCGATCAGCTCAGGGCGCAACTCGATGAAAGCAAGACCCTTCAGGAAAACGTTACTGATGCGGGAGATATGGTCATGGTGGACGGGAAGCAGCAACATGTCATCGGCTATCTGCAGGACTTCCTGTTTTCACCCGCCCAGGCCCAGGCTCCCATCACCTGCCTTTCCGGCGGGGAGCGCAACCGGCTCCTTCTGGCCAGGCTCTTCACCCGGTCGTCCAATGTGCTGGTTCTGGACGAACCCACCAACGACCTGGACGGAGAAAGTCTGGAACTGCTGGAGGCCATGCTGCTCGAGTACTCCGGGACGGTCCTGCTGGTAAGCCATGACCGCACCTTCCTGAACAACGTTGTCACTTCCACCCTGGTCTTTGAAGGATCGGGCCGGGTAGAAGAATACGTAGGCGGTTACGACGACTGGCTCCGTCAGCGGTCCCAGCCGGGGGAACCCAACCCGGAGCCGAAGCCCAAAAAAGGCAGACCCCGCAGCGTGCCCATTGGCCCCCGCAAGCTTACCTTTAAGGAGCAGCGCGAACGTGAGAAACTGCCGGACATCATCGAAAATCTGGAGACGCGAAAGCAGGAACTTTTCTCCACCATGGCCGATCCCGAACTTTACAAGACCGCCGGAACAAAGGTCGCGCGACTGCAGGCCGGTCTGGATGAACTGGAACGGGAGTTGGAGACGGCCTATGCCCGGTGGGAACTGCTGGAAGATCTGGCACTTAAAGCCGGCGGGTAATCCCGGCCCCGACATTTCCGCTTCACTATCATCCATTGACATCCCCGGCGCAACCGCTCAATATTAACCCGGCGATTAAATAGGCTATCAAGAGGCATATGCAATCTTCGGATGCTTGAAGTATTTTGTGACTCGCTTCGGCATCTTTTGGAGTTTTCGCAAATGCGACAATGCTTTGCTTTTTAGTTGCTCCTGAGATCTGGCAGGAGGACCGGAGTGGACGCCGGCTTTTAAATCACAGTTCAAATATTCATCTGGGTTCAACTCTGGAGCATAGGCTGGAAGAAAGAATACTTCTATGTGATCCGTATGCTCCTGAAGCCAGTCTCGTGCCTTATAGCTGTGGTGAACTTTCAGGTTGTCTATGATTAATAAAACTTTACGGTCAGCATCTTTGATGAGCCGTTTCATGAATTTAATAAATGTGTCTGCGTTCATGCGATTTTCGTATATCATGAATCGAACTTTTCCCTGATTGGTGACTGTCGATATTAAATTTACACGTTTGCACCTGGCTGAAAGCCTGATTGCCGGCGTTTTACCACGGGGTGCATAGCTTCTGCCATGGTAACTGTCATTGCAAAGACCGGTCTCGTCGCCCCAATGAATCTCGGCATCCTCTTTCTTGGCTTTTTGCTGGATTACCGGATACTCTTCGCCAAGCCATTTTTTAACGGCCTTGGGGTTCTGTTCATAGGCGCGCTTCAACGGCCTTTGAGGAGTAAAATTCCAGCGCTTGAGATAATCACCAATGGTGCGGATGGGAACCTTAATCCCCCAAAGCTCCCTGATCAGTTGCTGCACCGCTATGCGAGTCCACAAAGCGAATGGCAGTTTTAATTGGTCCGGACATTTATCGCAGATTGTTTTTTGGACTTCTTTTTCTTGGTCTTTGTCCAATCTGCGGCAACTGCCAAGAGGACGTCCGCGCTTTTTGATTTTGAGGGACTTTTTGCCTTCGTTTTTGTAACGGCTCCACCATGTGCTGCATGTGGTACGACTGACACCGGTAATTGCACTGATCTCAGCATGCTTGCGCCCCTGATTTCGAAGGCGAATGACTTGATAACGAAGTTGTTGCTGAGTATCAGTGCTGAGTTTTCTTGCATCTATTTTTTCCATGCACGATATATAGCATATTAGAACTAATTTGTTAAGTAATTTTTCGCCGGGTTAATAATTGGTTTTTTTATCTTTATTCTTCATAAATAATTTTCAGGGATTGCTCTCCTTCCAATTTCAAATCCTCTATGGCTAATAGTCGAAGTCTATTTCGGTCCACCTTCCCTTCTTTTTCACCGGGTAATTCGTCCACTATTTTTATCCATCGGGGAATCTGATGGCGGGGAATTTGAGTTCGGCAAAATTCTCGAATCGATTGGGGATTACAGGTAGAGTCGTTACTGGTTTTAACGAATGCATATACCTCTTCAGTAAGACGTCGGCTGGGAACTCCAACGACCCGGGAATTGATTATATCGGGATGGAATTGCAGAAACTTCTCTATTTCCAAGGGATAGATATTCTCTCCTCCTCTGATTATCATATTCCGTTTTCGACCGGTTATTCGATAGTATCTCTCTTCATCCTTTGTCCCCAGGTCTCCGGTATGAAACCATCCTTCTTTATCGACGAGTTCTGATGTTTCCTTCTCCATATTATAATAGCCTTTCATCATTACCGGAGTACGAACACAAATCTCCCCTTGCATACCTGCCGGTAACAGCTCACCACTTTCAGAATCAATAACCTTTAATTCCATTCCATCCAATGGTTGGCCGAGCGTGGTAATTGATTTTTCGATGGATTCATTACATCCCGTCTGCGTTAGGAGCCCTATTTCAGTAATGCCATAAGCCGCTGTCAGTTCTGGAATCGGCATCTTCTCAATCGTCTCCTTTATCAAATCGGGCGGACAATAATCTCCGGATATTATCCCGGTTCGAAGACTGCTGAGATCAAACTTGGAAAATTCCTGGTGGCTGAAGAGGTCGGCAAATATGGTAGGCACTCCATAAAGAGCGGTACAGCGATATTTCTCAATCGATTTTAGAACATCAGAAGCATTATATCGAGGTATAATTACTGTTGAGGTAAGGGTGCTAAAGGTAACCATGAGGCCCATCCAGAAACCAAAAATATAATGAAACGGCAGCGGAAGACAAAGGATATCTGAAGAATCAAAATTTAGTTTCCTGGCAATGGGCTGAGCATTATTTATAAGCCCAAAATGGGTAAGCACTGCTCCCCGGGAGTGGCCAGTCAAGCCACAGGTAAATTTAATGATGAAAGGATCAGATGGGAAAACTTTTTCCCGGATAGATCGAAAATCAACTTCAGTTACCTTATGAGCACGATCTACTACCTCTGAAAACGTGATAAATTGAGAAGAAGTTTTATTACCAAGAGTGATAACTTTTTTTAAACACGGAAGTTTCTCAGATTGAACCTTTCCCCCCGAATGAACCTGAAGGTCAGGAATTGCCTGGTGAAGAATCTTTACGTAGTCGGTGCCGTTACAACTCTCAGTGAAAAACAAAAACTTTACATCTGCTTGTTTCAGGTCATAAAGAAGGTCCCGGGCCCGAATATTGGGATTTAAGGGAACCATAACCGCCCCGATTTTAGCAAGGCCTAAAAAAAGAAAAACCCATTCAGGAATATTTTTTGCCCAGACAGCAACATTATCACCCTTTCTTACTCCCAAATCAATCATTCCGCGCGCCAGAAGGTCAGAAAGATTCTTCAATTTCCCAAAGGTAATGGCTTCCCCATAAGGGAGACTGATTAAGGCCTTCTGGTGAGGCAGTTTATCTGCCTGGCGATCAAAAAAATCTCCTACTGTAGTATCTATCCATCTCATTGCATCTATCTCAATTAATCGTTACGCAGTGATGAAAAACGTGCTGCGGTTTTACAGGAGTTGTTTGGCGTGAGAAATCCCTTCGCTCATCTTTTTTAAAAGCAGGGAGAGCTCTTTAAATTCTTTCTGGGATAGACAGTTCATCAAAGGAACAAACTCTTCTTCATAAGCAGATAAAATTTCCCCAAAAAGATGTTTCCCTTTTACGGTAAACCGTATCCATGTTTTTCGGCGATCTTCTTGATCTTGCTCCCGGATTACAAAACCGGATTTTTCTAAGTGATCCACGATAGTGGTAATGTTTCCTTTGGTAACAAGCATTTCCTGGCCTAATTTTCCAAGAGGCATGTCACCTTGCAATCCCAAGGTCGTTATCAGATAAAGCTGGGGCAGGGTCAACCCTTTCCTCCCCACTTTTCTTCTAATCTCCGTGGAGATGACGTTATGCACTCGTAAAATTCTCACCCAAACGCTGATAGAAAGTTCTTTTAGAAAAACCCGTTTGGATTGAGATTCAAAAGGCATTGTGGTTTTTTTTTGCTCTCATCACCAGAAAATATTTAAAGCTTCGATAAAGAAGAATTTTTATCATATCTATTTTTACAAGTCAATTTGTTTCCCGCAGATCTTATTTTTCATTTTTATTGACAAAACTGCTTTCTTTCTGCTATCAAAGTTTAAATAGAAACCAAATTTTTTCCTACTCATAAATTCGATTCTTTTTATCATGGAAACAAAAAATCTTAAAATTCTTTACCCGAAAGAAACAATTCAGGAACGCGTAACTGCTTTAGCTGGTCAGATTTACCATGATTATCAGCCAGAAGAAGTTTTGGTGGTGGGGGTATTGAAAGGGTCTTTTGTATTTCTTGCTGATCTTGTTCGGGAATTAAAATTACCTCTTATAATTGATTTTGTCCGGCTGTCAAGTTACGGAAACTCTCTGACTTCTTCTGGCACAGTGAAAATTCTTAAGGATTTAGAAACGTCTATAACTGGAAAAAACGTTATTATTGTGGAGGACATAATTGATACCGGACTGTCAATAAAGGTTTTGAAAGATGAATTTACCAAGCGCCAGCCCCGGTCCTTAAAGATATGTGCTCTTATAGATAAAAATTTTCGCCGGAAGGTTGAAATTGATGCTGATTACGTAGGCATCACTATGGATAGAGACTATTTTATTGTGGGATATGGTCTCGACTGGGCGGAAAACTACCGTCAGCTCCCTGATATCTGTTCCATTGAGCCCTGAGTTTTATTGCAACGCCTGATTCCTTTTCTGATTTTTCTTGATCATTATGGAAATAAAAAGAATAAAATGGCCTCTTATCTTTCTCTTTTCAGTACTTATTATTGGTGTTAGCGGGTATATGCTCATTGAAGGATGGGCTTTTTTTGATGCTTTTTATATGGTAGTCATCACACTCGCCACCGTCGGCTACAGAGAAACTCACACTTTATCGCTTGAAGGTCGGGTTTTTACGGTAGTTCTCATAATTATTTGGGCAGCTACTGGCTTTTATTCGGTGCGCAGTATTATTCAACCTATTATTGAAGGGGGACTCAGAAAAGTTCTGGGGAGAAGAAAATTGGAAAAAGAGATTAAAAAATTAAAAGACCATTACATAATTTGCGGATTTGGGAAGATGGGAAGTTATGTCAGCCGGGAGCTACAAGAGAAAGGGGTTTCTTATATCGTTATAGAAAAAGATGAAAATCTTCTTGACCGGCTGGAACAAGAGAAC
>JAGHDE010000273.1 GCA_021160085.1 Pseudomonadota bacterium
GTGCAGAAATGGAAAAAATAACTATTCAGGGGAGAAAAAAAATAGGGGGGAAGGTTACCATCGGCGGCGCAAAAAATGCTGCGCTTCCTTTAATGGCAGCTACCCTTTTAACTGAAGGTTGGAACACACTTGCAAATGTTCCCTCTCTTCGCGACATAAAAACTGCTCAGGCTCTTCTGAGGCATTTAGGGGTGGATGTTCGGGATGGAGACGAACTTCTTATCAATGCCGCTGGTCTCAACGAATCCACTGCGCCCTATGAATTAGTAAAGACCATGCGGGCTTCCATACTGGTATTGGGCCCCCTTTTAGCTCGTTTGAAACGGGTAAAGGTTTCGTTGCCGGGAGGATGTGCTATTGGAGATCGACCAGTGGATATGCACTTAAAAGGTCTCAAACTTATGGGGGCTAAAGTCGAGATCAAACACGGATACATCAATGCCCAAACAAGAGGACTCAAGGGAGCCGAGATTTTTTTTGATGTTTCTACGGTCACAGGCACCGAAAATTTAATGATGGCGGCTTCTCTTGCGAAAGGAACGACTGTTTTAAATAATGCTGCTCAAGAGCCTGAAGTAGTGGAGTTAGCTGAAGTTCTCAAAAAGATGGGGGCCCATATCGAAGGAGCAGGTTCTGAGATAATTGTCGTTGAAGGAGTGCAAACCCTTAATCCGGTTATGCATCAAATAATGCCCGACCGAATCGAAGCAGGCACATATATGATAGCCGGAGCTTTGGCGGGAGGCAGATTAGAAATTTCTCCATGCGTTCCATCTCATCTTGGAGCTCTTTTACAGAAGTTTGAAGAAGCCCGGATAAAGGTGGATGTGGAAAAGGACAGAATTACGGTAAAAGGAGATAATACCATCAAAAGCGTTAACATAACTACCCTCCCGTTTCCTGGATTCCCTACTGATATGCAGGCTCAGTTTATGGTTCTCATGTCAATAGCCGAAGGCACAAGTGTTATTACTGAATCTGTATTTGAAAATCGGTTTATGCATGTGGGGGAATTACAAAGGATGGGAGCGAATATAAAAGTGAGTGGGAACACAGCCATTGTGAAAGGAGTAAAGCATTTAAGCGGAGCTTCAGTTATGGCTACTGATTTGCGGGCCAGCGCATCCCTTGTTTTAGCTGGTCTGGTAGCAAAAGGCACAACAGAGGTCTCAAGGATCTATCATATTGATCGTGGATATGAGTCTATTGAAAGAAAAATGCAAAGTCTGGGAGCAGCCATCGAGCGGGTAAAAGACAATTAGGAGATACGCCATGAAAATTTTAAGGGCTTGGGAGCAAGGATTTAAGGAGGCATTTAAAACCTTAAAAAATCGTTCTCGAGAGGATAGTGAAACTATCGAAGCTCAGGCGCGGATCATTCTTGATAATGTGAAAAAACGAGGGGACAGCGCTCTCTTGGAATATACCACTTGTTTTGATAAGATTACATTTTCCCAGGAAGAATTACAGGTGCCTGAAAAAAAAATTGAACAAGCCTGGGGAAAGCTTTCTCGCGATGAGAAACAGAGCTTCATTCTCGCCAAAGAAAGAATCGAAACGTTTCACCGAGAGGAATTGTCCCGTTCCTGGATAATTACCGGCACCGGAGGGGAACTTACCGGCCAAATTGCTGTTCCATTGGAAAAAGTTGGTATCTACGTGCCCGGGGGGAAAGCCTCCTATCCTTCCTCTGTGCTGATGAATGCCATTCCTGCTCGAGTAGCTGGTGTGTCGGAGATTATCATGGTTACTCCTCCTTCCCCGGATGGAGTCAATCTTCATGTCCTTGCTGCCGCTCAAATCTGTGGAATAAAAAAAATATACCGGGTTGGAGGAGCGCAAGCGATTGCAGGGTTGGCTTATGGGACAGCCACTATTCCCCAGGTGGATAAAATCGTTGGGCCTGGAAATGCTTTTGTCACCGCAGCAAAGAAACTGGTTTTCGGGGTGGTGGGAATCGATATGTTGGCTGGTCCCAGTGAAATCCTCGTTATTGCCGATCAGACTGCAAGACCCGAATTTATCGCCGCTGACCTTTTATCACAAGCAGAACATGATGAAGAAGCGCAGGGAATTCTCCTGACCCCGTCAGAAGATCTTGCCATAAAAGTTCAGGAAGAAATACAACTACAGGCAGAAAAACTTCCCCGGCAGGAAATACTTAAGGCCGCCTTACAACAACATGGAGCTATTATTGTTACCCAGTCTCTTTCGCAGTCAGTAAATCTGGCAAACGAACTGGCATCGGAGCATCTCCTTATTGCGGTGGAAGACCCCTTCAGCCTTTTAGGAGAGATCAAACACGCCGGGTCGGTATTTTTGGGGCAATTTTCTCCTGTTGCTGCCGGCGACTACCTGGCCGGGCCTAACCATGTTCTTCCTACTTCTGGAACCGCCCGGTTTTCTTCTCCTCTGGGAGTTTATGATTTTTTAAAGTTTTTTAGTATTACCCATCTTAGCCAGTCCCAACTCCACAAACTAAGTGCTGACATTATCAGGATAGCCCGCCTCGAAGGATTAGAAGCCCATGCCCGTTCAGTAGAATTGCGGCTGGAGGCAAAAAAGACGTGAGACTTGAAAGGTGAAACGTTGAGCATCGTATATTTTTCGTTTCACATCTCACATTTCACGTTTCGCGAATTTTGTTATGAACACACCTGCCATAATTAAAAAGCTGAAAAAGCACCCGGTAATTAAGGATGTTTACCAGATATCCCAAAAAACAGGGATGCCGGTTTATCTGGTTGGCGGAGCTGTTCGGGACCTGCTGATGGGAATTTTTCCAGAGAAAGATTTTGACTTTGTTACGGTGGAAACCCCCGCAAAGTTTGCTCGTCAGTTTTCCCGGGGTGTTTCTGGAAGTCTCATTCAATTGAGTTCAACCCCTCCCAATTATCGGGTGATTTTTTACCGGAACAATGAGCGTATAAGCGTTGATTTTTCCGGATTTCGGGGAGATGACATCCACCACGATCTTATTAATCGAGACTTTACGGTTAATGCAATAGCGCTGATGGTGGATGAACTC
>JAGHDE010000048.1 GCA_021160085.1 Pseudomonadota bacterium
GGTTTTCTCTTCGTGGGGGTCATAAGCTCCGGTAATCAATAAGCGGGCATTAATTCCCTGGTCATGAAGGGCTCTGGTAACCTTGATGGAGAGCTCGATGTTTTTACGGGGATGTAAACGGCAGGGTTGCGCCAGAATGAAATCAGCATTAAAGAGGTCGTTTTCCTGAATTACCCGGATGGTAGAAATATTTAGCCGGAAAAAACGAAAGGGATCAACTCCGTTGGGTACAACCTTGATGTTTTTGCTTTCCCCATACAATTGAAGAAATTGTTGCCTCCGACTTTCTGAAATTGCAATGTAGTGAATATTAGGATTGCACTTTCGGAGAACATCCCAGGGCTTTTTGTGCAGATTGATGGGGAAGTTTTCATAAAAATAAGGAGAATCGTGATTCCAGCTTATCATCTTTATTTGTTGGGAGTCAGCCAGCCGGTGAAGTGCATAGGTTAAGGGTAAATTGTAGTGCATACTGAGGACATTATGAGCGATCAGAATATCGAACGGAATGAGTACCCGGGACAGGTATTGAAAAATTTTATCAGACAGAGCATCTAATTTAGCTGTCTGTTCAGAAGCATTTTTCTGGAAGTGTAAAATTCTGGGATTGCGGGAATCTAAAAGGGGATTGATTTCTACTCGATATTCATGGGCAAACTCTCCACCACTCCCGGCAAATATCTTTACGGGGTGGTAATACCGGTGGAAAAGGGAAGCTTGCTGTCGAACAACTTCTTCCACTCCCCCGACTACCGGCGGGCAGGAATAGTGCAACAAGGCGATGTTAAATTTTCCCATGGTACTGCGTTTTTTTGTATCTATCGTTTAAATGTTTGAATGATATGGGTTAATTTTTCCTCCAGCACTTCGTAAGAAAATGATTTTTTTGCCAGTTGATAATTTTTTTCAACCATTTCACGCAATCGATCCGGATCATTAAGAACCTGCCGAATCCGGGCGATAATTTTAGAGGTGACAAATCCGTCCATTACGATCGCATCAAAACCCTTAGGTTCAATGTCGGAAATGTAAATAGAATATCGATTTACAACAACAGGTTTTTTATAATAGATTGCTTCCAGAAAGGCGTTTCCGAAGCCTTCATACCCACTTGGGTAGGTAACCAGATCCGCACATTGGTAAATATCGCCAATAGTATAGATTTTTTTGCCATGCTTATCCACTTTGTGGTTAGGTCTAATCAGATGATCAACCGGAGCGATTTTTACCCCCGTTTTTTGAGCATAATCCAGTACTCGTTGATAGTAATCACCCCCTTCATCTTTGGTAGCATGGGAGATAACCAGAACCGGATTATCTAATTCGAGATTTCGAACTATTTCTATCGAACGTTCGATCCATTTGCGGGGCACTACCCTGGTTGGTTGGAGAATGAACGGGTCGGTCTTCCGAAGGCCAATTTTTTCTCGCAAATTGGAGCAGTTAGCATCCGAAGACGAGGGGGGAACCGCAAAGTTATAGACATTGGGAATTACCTCATTGGATATCCCGCGCTGGTAACTTAATTGCCTTGATGCCAGAGAATTGATTACCACATGGCGAATATAGGGAAGGGCAGGGGGAAAGGCCATATCTAAATAGTCATGACAGGCATTGATGAGGAATCGATCTCGTTCCAAGGAAAAATCATGATGGTGAGCAATGGTGGGGATACCGGTTTCGGCAATAAGTTCGGTGATAGCGATTCCCAGAGGGATATTCATGGGTATGGCTAAAGCATTTTCCGGGATGATTAAATCGATCTTAAATTTTTCCAGGAAATCGTAAAGGCAATTTTTTAAACTGCTTTTAACCTTTTGAATAGAATCAGACGTTTTTGGTAAGCGGGTCTGTTTGCCGAACAGATCATTGTTGATTGCTATGATATCCGGATGTCCAAAATGAGCTTTTTTTGCCAAGCAGGATCGGGCTTCAGGACGATCAAGTTCTCCGGCAAAGAAGTGACAGTTGTAGCCGTTACGCTCCAAAACCTCGGTCCACTTTTCAATTTCCAGAGAAACCCCATCTGTCCCGGCAATTCGGGTAGATATAAAACCGATATTCCGAAGATTATTGGAAGAAGTGAGAGACGTTGACATAAGCATCTCTAAAGGGTTTACATAAGGGCAGTGCTGAAGTAGCGTTCAGCCCGGTCAGGAAGGACGGTAGCTATATTTCCCTTTATCCGGGCAGATAGTTGCCTCGCTGCCCAAACATTTGCACCTGAAGAAATTCCTACCAGCAGGCCAAAATCCCTTCCTAACTGTCTTGTTGTTTCGATTGCATCTTCATCGGTAACTTCAACGACTTCATCCACCAGCGACACATCGAGGACATCAGGAATAAACCCGTCTCCGATACCCTGTATCTGGTGGAGGCCCGGCTCATGGCCAAGAATAGCGGAAACATCCTTGGGTTCAACAGCTACAATTATGACATCAGGCTTGTGTTCTTTGAGAAACTTGCCAATGCCCTGGAGTGTTCCTCCGCTGCCAACTCCGGCAACAAAACAGGAAATGTCACCCCTGATCTGCCGCCACAGTTCATGAGCGGTCTCTTCATAATGAATGCGCGGGTTGTCAGGATTTTTAAACTGTTGAAGGACAAAAACGCGCGGGTCCTGCGCTTGCATTTCCTGAACCCGTTCAACCGCTCCATTAATGCTGTCCTCTGCTGACGTGAGGACAAGTTCCGCCCCCAGGGTGGTTATCAATTTTTTTCGTTCTTCACTCATGTTCTCCGGCATGACAATTTTAACCCGGTATCCTTTTAAGCGGCCCACCAGGGCAACCCCTATTCCGGTGTTTCCTGACGTAGGCTCCGTAATAATTGAGTCAGGTTTAAGACGCCCGTCGCGTTCCGCCCCTTCGATCATTGAAAGAGCTACACGATCCTTGATGCTTCCACCCGGGTTGAGAAATTCTGCCTTTGCAAAAACATTCTCTCCTTTCAAGCGAATCAGCGGCGTATTGCCAATCAGGTCAAGTATATTATCAGTTAGCATCTACTTACCTCATTTCGATGATTGTAAATTAAAAATGGATTCAAACTTGCCAATATCAAAATTTTCAGGTATTTTAAACCGTAACCAAAAAGTGCCTAAAATTTAAAGCACCTGAAATCGAATAACTTTATCTCACTTACCTTGAAATTTAACATATGGCTGAAAATTTTCTGCCACAAAATGCACGAATTTTATTTTCAAAAAAATAATATATCATAAATTATTAATCATTTCAAAAAAATAAATCGGAGCGATATTATGATACATAAAAATGTGATTACAGATTTCTGCCAGAAAGAATATATACCTGAGATCGATTCATCAGCCTGTATTCATCCCCTTGCTGCGGTAATCGGGCATGTGTTTATAGGCAAGCGGGTTATGGTTTCTCCCTTTGCATCCATACGAGGCGATGAAGGGCAGCCGCTTTTTGTCGGGGATGAATCGAATGTGCAGGACGGGGTAATCATCCATGCGCTTGAAACCGAACATAATGGTCATCCTGTTGAGGAAAACCTGGTGGAGGCGCAGGGAAATAAGTACTCGGTTTACATAGGAAAGAGGGTATCCCTCGCTCATCAGGTTCAGATTCATGGGCCGGCGTATGTAGGAAATGATACATTTGTGGGTATGAAGGTGCTGGTATTCAGAGCAAGGGTAGGGGATAACTGCGTCATTGAACCCGGCTGCATTATTATGGGAGTTACGATTGAAGACAAGCGTTATCTTCCGGCGGGAACAGTATTGAGAGATCAAAAGGAGGCGGACAAGCTTCCTTTGGTCACCGATGAGTATCCCTTAAAGAATCTCAATAAAGGGGTAGTGCATGTCAACACCAGGCTGGCCGACGGATATAACCGGGTGGATTTGAACTATCAACCACTTTTATCCCCTTGATAACCTTAATATTTTTTTCAGCAGCGCAAAAAAAACTTAAAAATTATATATAAAATGTTTGACAAATTAACCCTTTTTTTTTAAAATATAATGATC
>JAGHDE010000026.1 GCA_021160085.1 Pseudomonadota bacterium
CCATTATGATGTATGAACGGGAAGGAGAAATATTCTCAACCCCTTCAATTTTTAAGTCCACAGCGCTGACCCTTAACAGAAGGCGGGCCCAAAATTTCTGGATCGCATGAACCCTTTCTTTTCGGGACTTAAGAAGAAAGACGATTGGGAAAAAGAGAAGAAAGCTCAAAAGTAAGGTGGTCCAAAAAAAGACAGTTCTAATCACAACGGAATTTCTCCAAAAAACAGGGTTGCCTTTTCTTTTCATACTTTAATTTGCCAATGAAGTCAACCGGTGGCGAAAGGATACCCTTGATTTTTTTGCAGGGCCTGTTAAAATTTACAATTCAGGGGTATGAAAAGTTATTAAAAACAGAAGGGAGGCAAAAAATGGCAGGAGTAAACAAAGCAATCTTAATCGGCAACCTGGGAGCGGACCCCGAAATCAGATATACCAGCAACGGAACAGCAGTAGCGAATTTTCGTATAGCTACCACCGAACGCTGGACCAATGCTAATGGAGAAAAAGAAGAGCGAACAGAATGGCATCGAATTGTAGCATTTGGAAGGCTTGGAGAAATTTGCGGGGAATATTTGGCAAAGGGCAAGCAGGTATATGTAGAGGGGAGGCTACAGACCCGAAACTGGGAGGATAAAGACGGGGGGCAGAGAACAACAACTGAAATTGTTGCTGTCGGCATGCAGATGTTAGGCACGGCTGGCGCAAGCAACCCCTCGGGTTCGAGGAAAGAGTCTTTTTCTTCCAAGAAAGAGCCCGAAGCCGGCAACGAGGACATTCCTTTCTAAAGAAAGGCGGGAACAAGAGAATAAAAAAGGCCCTCATTAACATGAGGGCCTTTTGTTCAGAGCTGTTTGCTATTTCACTTTTAGTACATTCCGCCGCCCATTCCACCCATTCCACCCATTCCACCGGGAGGCATGGCTGGGGCAGCTTCTTTTTCCTTTGGCTGTTCCACTATACAAGCTTCAGTAGTGATAAGCAGGCCGGACACGCTGGCCGCATTTTGAAGCGAGCTTCGCACCACCTTGGTAGGATCCATGATGCCGGCGGCAATCAGATCCTCATATTTTTCTGTCTGAGCATTAAATCCGACATTTCCTTTCTCGTTTTTCACTCTTTCTACCACAATTGATCCATCAAAACCCGCGTTTTGGGCTATCAGGCGGCAAGGCTCTTCAATTGCTCTTTTAATGATATTCACGCCTGCCTGCTGTTCCTGAGAAAGCTTCAACTTGTCCAATACGGCCAAACAACGAAGAAGGGCAATTCCGCCTCCGGGCACAATACCCTCCTCAATGGCGGCACGAGTGGCATGCAGGGCATCTTCTACCCGTGCTTTTTTTTCTTTCATTTCGGCCTCGGTAGCAGCACCTACATTGATAACAGCAACTCCACCCACCAGTTTGGCTAATCGTTCCTGGAGCTTTTCTTTATCGTAATCAGAGGTGGTCTCCTCAATCCGGGCCCTGATTTGCTTGATTCTTCCTTCAATGTCCTTACTGCTGCCCAACCCCTCGACAATAGTGGTATTGTCTTTATCAATAGTAACCCGTTTACACTGACCGAGGTCCTCTAACTTTAAACTCTCGAGCTTTATTCCCAGATCCTCGGCTATCAGTTTTCCTCCGGTCAAAACAGCGATATCCTCCAGCATTTCCTTGCGCCGATCCCCAAAACCAGGAGCTTTAACCGCGGCGCATTTGATGGTGCTTCGTAGTTTATTCACGACCAGGGTGGCCAAAGCCTCTCCCTCAATATCTTCTGCGAGGATAAGCAAAGGCTTGTTGGTACGGGCAATCTGTTCCAGCAGGGGAAGAAGGTCCTTCATGTTGCCGATCTTTTTTTCGTGGAGAAGGATATACGGCTCCTCAAGAATACACTCCATCCGCTCCGCATCAGTGACAAAGTAAGGAGAAAGATATCCCCGATCGAACTGCATTCCTTCAACTATATCCAACGAGGTTTCCATGGTTTTAGCTTCTTCAACAGTGATCACCCCTTCTTTTCCAACTTTATCCATGGCCTCGGCAATTATTTTTCCAATGGTATCGTCATTGTTGGCAGACACCGTTCCTATCTGAGCGATTTCTTTCTGATCTTTCGTGGGTTTGCTGAGGTTTTTAAGCTCTTCTATCACCGTTTCCACTGATTTATCAATCCCCCGTTTAACCTCCATAGGGTTGTGACCGGCAGTAACCAGTTTTGAGCCTTCGCGATATATGGCCTGGGACAAAACTGTGGCCGTGGTGGTTCCATCTCCGGCTACATCACTGGTTTTGCTGGCCACCTCCTTGACCATCTGGGCGCCCATGTTTTCAAATTTATCTTCTAATTCGATCTCCTTGGCCACGGTCACGCCATCTTTGGTTACCGTAGGAGAACCCCAGCTTTTCTCCAAAAGTACGTTTCGACCCTTAGGGCCTAATGTTACCTTCACAGCATTAGCCAGCACATTAACTCCTTTTAAAATTGAATTGCGCATCTCTTGGTCAAACTTTATTTCTTTTGCCATCTGATCTTGCCTCCTTATGAGTTTATCTTTTTAAATTGCAGAATCTATTCTTCTTACTTTTCAATAATTCCCAAAATGTCGTCTTCTCTCATGATGAGATGTTCTTCGTCTTCTATTTTGATTTCGGTTCCGGCATATTTACTGAACAGAACCCGATCACCGGCTTTAACGTCCAGGGAGATTTTTTTGCCGTCGTCGGCAACCTTGCCCGGGCCAACCGCTATAATTTCGCCTTCTTGGGGTTTTTCTTTGGCGGAGTCGGGAATTATAATGCCCCCTTTGGTCTTTTCTTCTTCCTCAACCCGCTTTACAATAACCCGATCCTGTAATGGTTTAATCTTCATCATAACTGAAAATACCTCCTTTTGATAAGTGTTTAGTGATGAGTAATTGTTAGCACTCTGTCTGGCTGAGTGCTAAACCGGTAATTTACTCTTTTTTGGGAATTAATCAAGACGGACAATGGGGGGAATTGAGCTAAAAAC
>JAGHDE010000259.1 GCA_021160085.1 Pseudomonadota bacterium
GGATAACGACGCTTTTTTGATGGTTGATAGATTAAAGGGATTGTCTGCTCCCATACAGTACGTAAAAGGGGTGGGACCACGAATGGCCGCTTTATTGCAACGAAAGGGTATCGAAACAGTAGAAGATGCTCTCTATTTTATTCCCCGTGATTACGAAGATAGGAGAAAGATAAAACCTATCTCAAAAGCAGAGGTGGGCAAAAGGGAAACCCTGCTGGGAGAAATTCTGGGGCTGAGTTTGGTTTTATATACCAGACGGAAGGTCTTTAAAATGGTGGTAGGAGATAAAAGCGGATCCATCATTGTTAAGTGGTTTAATTTTAAGCAAGCCTATCTGATGCATCTGAAAAAACGGTTTAAAAAAGGTCAGCATGTTATTATTTCCGGAAAAATCGAGGCATTTCGGTATCAAAAAGAAATTTCCCATCCGGATATTGAAATCATTGACCAGGAACAAGATGAATATCTTCACTTTAAACGTATTGTGCCCAGGTATTCCGAAACCGAAGGTCTCCACCAAAAAAATCTTCGGCGGATCATGAAAAATGTGGTGGATGCTTCTCTACAGATAGTCCCTGATGGAATTCCCCGTGATATATGCCGGAAACGAAATTTAGTCGATATCTCATCAGCTTTGCAGAAGGTCCATTTTCCTGAAAACGAGGATGACATTGACCTGCTTGTTTCGGGAAAATCTCCCTATCACCGGAGAATAATCTTTGATGAATTCTTTTTTTTGGAGTTGGGGCTGGCTTTGAGAAAGAGAGGGGTTGTTTTCGAGAAAGGAATTTCTTTTAAAACAAACAACGGGTTTTATGAAAAGTTTGATAACCTGATTCCGTTTTCCTTAACCAGCGCGCAGAAACGGGTAATTGACGAGATTAAGGACGATATGGCAAAACCTCATCCCATGCATCGATTGATACAGGGAGATGTCGGCAGTGGCAAAACGATTGTAGCCTTTGCCGCAACCCTTATTGCGGTGGAAAACAACTATCAGGCAGCCATTATGGCTCCCACCGAACTGCTGGCAGAACAGCACTACCTTACCCTTCATCAATTGGCTAAACAGGTTGGATTAAGAACCACTCTTCTTGTAAGCGGTATAAAAAGCTCGTTGCGAAAGGATATATACAAAAACATAAAAGATGGTAATGTTGATCTCATTATCGGAACCCACGCTATCATTCAGGAAGCAGTAAAGTTTTCTAATTTAGGTTTGGGGATCATTGATGAACAGCACCGGTTTGGTGTTGTTCAAAGAGCCAGTCTGAGAAAGATGGGGCCCAATCCTGATATTCTGGTTATGACCGCCACACCTATTCCAAGAACATTAGCGATGACTGTTTACGGAGATCTGGATATATCGGTTGTTGATGAAATGCCTCCAGGACGACTTCCGGTTAAAACCAGGGTTTTTCACGAAAAAGACCGACTGAAAGTCTATGAGATTATTGCTGAAGAGTTGAAGAATGGATTTCAAACCTATATTGTCTATCCCCTTGTCGAAGAGTCCGATAAAATGGACCTCATGGATGCAACTCAGATGTATGAGCAACTGCAAAAAGAGATTTTTCCTCACCATCGGCTGGCTCTCCTCCATGGTCGTATGAAGAGTGAGGAAAAAGAGAAAGTGATGCAGAAATTTAAGGACGGAGAGATAGAGATACTAATAGCAACAACTGTAATTGAAGTGGGGATTGATATCCCGCGCGCAACCCTGATGGTGATAGAACATGCTGAACGGTTTGGCCTCTCTCAGCTCCATCAGTTAAGGGGAAGGGTGGGGAGAGGAGAAGCCCAATCCAGGTGTATCCTTCTGGCTCAATATAGAAAGTCTGACGAGGCGCGTAGGAGATTAAGTATTATGGAGCAGACCAACGATGGGTTTAAAATTGCGGAGGAAGATCTAAATATCAGGGGGCCGGGCGAATTTTTCGGGGTTCGCCAATCAGGGCTTCCTGACTTCCGGGTAGCCAACATCATCAAAGATGCCAGAATACTTTATGAAGCCCGCGAGGAAGCGTTTGAACTGGTGCGAAGCGACCCCTTACTGGAAAATCCCGAGCATTTCTTTCTCAAAGAAATCTTAAAGCAAAGATGGAAAGGCCGTCTTGAACTGGCAGGAGTGGGGTAGGAGAATCTGGTGACAACATCCACTACAATCAAATCATCAATATTATTTTTAACTGCGCTGATTGCAGTATTTGCGGTATTTTTTCTGGTTAAGCCGGTTCCCCAGGATCTTAACTACCATCAATTTGCTGATAACCGGGTGATTTGGGGAATACCTAATGCACTTGATCTATTATCGAATATCCCCTTTGTTTTAGTAGGATTGTTGGGGATGGCTTTTACTGCAGGACATGGTTTTGGAGTTTACTATGTTCCATACTTCGTTTTTTTTGCTGGTGTTTTCTTAACTGGTTTGGGGTCCTCATACTATCATTATGACCCTTCAAACGATACCTTGTTTTGGGATCGTTTGCCCATGACAATAGCCTTTGCAGGATTCTTTTCTTCTGTTATATCAGAATTAATAAGCCGCAAGGCCGCTATTGTTTTGTCGTTTTCGCTATTGATTGTGGGAATGGGAAGCGTATTCTATTGGGATTGGAGTGAAACGCAAGCAGAGGGAGATCTACGATTGTATGCGCTTGTCCAGTTTTTGCCGATTATTTTAATCCCCCTCATGTTGTTTATGTATAAACTCCCCGGAAAGTATCTTCGTTATATTATGGGGCTAATGATTTTTTATCTGATCAGTAAACTTTTTGAATTTTTTGATCTGAAAATTTTTAACTTTCTCCACTTTATAAGCGGCCATACCCTTAAACACCTGTTTGCGGCCGCAGGCATCTGTTCTGTTTTAAGAATGTTATATGTTCGAGCCGGGGATAAGGGGCAATTACGCTCTTAAACTGATTTCAATTGAAAGAGAAGGGAGTTTGAGATAAAAGAAAAGCCCGAACCAATCAAAAATATTAAATCACTCTTTAATGAGCTTTCGCCGACTTTTGACAGCTGGGCCGAGATGCTTCAAGGGAAGATATATGGATACGTAACCTGGAAACATCTTAAAAAATATCTTCCCGAGGATAAAAATTCACTAATATTGGATGCGGGTGGGGGAACGGGCAGATGGGCGTTACCTTTGGCAAAAATGGGATAC
>JAGHDE010000138.1 GCA_021160085.1 Pseudomonadota bacterium
ATTTTAAGATATTGGTCTTACGTTTATCTTTTTTGAAAAATTCCATTAAGGACTGAAATACCTTTTCACGGCTCTCTTCTTTTTTCATGTCGATAAAATCGATGACTATGATTCCCCCGATGTTTCGGAGCCTGAGTTGGTAAGCAATTTCTTTGACTGCCTCCAAATTTGTCCTCAGAATGGTATCCTCAGAATTTTTCTTTCCCACATAGCGTCCGGTATTAACATCTATGACAGTTAGAGCCTCAGTTTTTTCGATAATAATGTACCCCCCGGATTTTAGCCACACCCGTTCTCCTAACGCCCGATTGAGGTCATTCTCTACCCCGTAATACTCAAAGAGAGGATCTTCTTTTTCATAAAGGGTAACCAAACGGGAGAGCTGGGGCATAAATGCACCAGTAAATTTTAAAATATTTTCGTATTCCTCCTTTGAATCTACGATAATTCTATCAAGCTCTTTTGTAGAAAGATCCCTGATTGACCTCAGGGTAAGATTCAGGTCGTGATGGATAAGGCTCGGAACCGAAGCACTTGTTTGTTTTTTCTGGATGGTGTCCCATAATTTTACCAGGTAATCTAAATCCAACTCCAGGGCCTGTTCCCCGGTTCCTTCACTTGCTGTTCGGAGGATGAATCCTGCCTCGGGGGGCTTAATTTTTTGAATAATCTCCTTGAGACGAGACCGTTCCTTTTCGTCTTCGATTCGTCGCGAAATTCCTACATGGTTTACAGTTGGCATCAAAACAAGCTGGCGGCTGGGCAAGGATATATGGGATGTTATACGAGGGCCTTTCGAGCCGATAGGACCTTTGGAAATCTGAACCAGAAGTTCCTGTCCCTCGGTTATGAGGTCGGTTATTTGGACGGGTGATGTCAGCGATAAATGATTTTTTTCAATTTCACAATGGTTTTCTTCATCCTCATCGGAATAATTGAGCATTTCAGCTTCAAAATCTTCAAAATCATAGTAGATATCATCTACGTAAAGAAAAGCGGCTTTCTTGAGACCTATGTCTACAAAGGCTACCTGCATTCCCGGAAGGACTCGAACAACTCTGCCCTTATAAATATTTCCCGCAATACCACGGTCCTTCTCTCTTTCAATATATATTTCAGTTAAGGTTCCATTTTCTAAAAGGGCTACCCGGGTTTCCTGAGGTGTTGAGTTTATGACTAAATCTGAGCTCATTTTTCTTTGAGGGTCATCCTGATTTTTAAGATTGGTAAGCTTGTTAACTCTGCTTCGGAAAAGCCAAAGACGGCTTTCAGAATATCAGTAGGCCGTATGCTTTGATTAAGGATTAATTCCAAGGTTGTTTTATTCAGGAAAGACAGATTTTCAACCAACGGACGGATATCAATGGTATCCATCTTTCCTTTTCGCGATTTTACAATTGGAAACTTTGTTTTCTGAAGGAACCCATTGATGCTTTTCTTCAGATTTGCATGAGAAAAATTTTTAAATATTCCTTTATCCCCACAGGGGATAGAATAACAAACTCTTTCTAAACTATCAGAAATCGCTGGCGTTTTCAAGGCAATTTTTTCGCCGGAAAGGATGGTTATGCCGGTGGGGAGTTCATCGTTGAAAGAGTTTTTGACTGTTTCCGAAGAAATATCATGCTGTAATTCAATATCTACCTGTTCTGCCAGACTTTCAAATCCCACTGGAAGGGCAGGCCCGAAAATAATTCTTGGCTGGGGATGGTACCCTTGAGTATAACGTATCGGGAGTTTTGCTCTCGAGGCTGCTCGGGCAAAAACCCTGGCCATTTCCAGATGGCTGAGGAAACGGGCCTCACCTGTTTTGCTAAATTGAAGTCTGATCCTGCTTGTTTTGTCTGTCGGGGCTGCTTTTTTGTTTGAAATAATTTTTCCCCCTTGACTTTTAAAGGGCTCAATTCGGGGACGGACGGATTTAAAATCGCAGACGCCACAATTGTTGCATTCCGAAAACCGGCAATCCCGGGTTTCCACTTCGTTTTTAGAATTAACACATTCTTTCCAAAGATACTCTTTTTTTACTCTGCTGTTGATATGATCCCAGGGTAAAATTTCCGACCGGTCCTTTGAATTCAGGTAGAGATGGGTATTTATCCCCAGGTTATTAAAAGCTTTTTCCCAGATTTGATAGTCAAAACATTCTGTCCATCCATCGAAGCGGCACCCATTTTTAAAGGCTTCTTCGATTACATCAGCTAATCGGCGGTCACCCCGGGAGATAACTCCTTCCAGTAAGCTGATATAAGGATCCTGCCATTTAAACCTGAACCGGTCTCTTCTCAAAAGGCGGCTAATATGTTTTTGACGAAATTTAATCTCTTCCGGTGAAATCATGGATTCCCATTGGAAGGGGGTATGTGGTTTGGGAATGAAGGTAGATATGCTGACCGTAACTTGTCGTTTCTGTTTGAGGCCTTTACCCTGGTCCCATGCTTTTTCAGCAAGCCGGATTATTTCTTCCAGATCCCTGGTAGTTTCAGTTGGTAAGCCAATCATAAAATAAAGCTTTATATTTTGCCATCCTGCTGAAAAAACATTTTGGCAGGTTTCCAATATCTCCGATTCATTCAGCCCCTTATTAATTACCCTTCGAAGTCGTTCGGTTCCGGCCTCAGGTGCAATGGTAAAACCGATTTTCCGGCCAGCTCTTTTTATATTCAGCAGATTGAGTTTAAGGGTTTCAGCGCGAAGCGAAGGCAAAGATATGGTTGCATTATGCTGAGAAGATTTGGCAATCAGTCTCGTGAGGAGCTCTTCTATACCACTGTAATCGCCGGAACTGAGAGAAAGCAGGGAGAGCTCTTCCCAACCAGTAAGCCCGAACGATTTTTCGGCAACTTTTTCAAGGGTTGAAAAATGTCGTTCCCGGACCGGGCGATATATCATTCCCGCCTGACAGAACCTGCAGCCCCGGGTGCATCCCCGGGCAATTTCGAGGTTGATTCGGTCATGAACGATACGAGTATAAGGAACGACAAACTTAGCAGGATATTTAACCTCATTAAGATCACTTACAACTCTTTTTTCGATGGTTGTATATCTATCTTGTAATGGTTTAATCTTTTCTATGGGACCGTGAGAGGAATAGGTTACCTCAAATTTCGAGGGAACATAGACCCCGGAGATTGAGGTAAGCATGTCTAACAGGTAAGAACGGTTCCTTTTCGTTCGTTTCCAGTCTTTAAATGTTTCAACAACGTCTAATATTGCCTCCTCGCCTTCTCCAATCACAAAAGCATCAAAAAATTGGGCTACTGGTTCAGGATTAAAAGCAGAAGGGCCTCCTCCGATGATGAGAGGGTTGTTTCTATCCCGCTGGCTCGCGCGGAGGGGGATCTTACCCAGATCAAGAATGTTGAGAAGATTAGTATAAGAAAGCTCATATTGGAGGGAAAATCCGATAATATCAAAAAGGTTAATTGGATAGCGGGATTCCAGAGAGAGAAGGGGTATGTTTTTCTGGCGGAGCATTTGCTCCATATCTTTCCAGGGAGCAAAGACCCTTTCGGCCGCCACATCATCCTGGCTGTTCAAGATGTGATACAAAATCTGGAAACCCAGATGGGACATTCCAACTTCATACAGATCCGGAAAGGCTAACAAAACCGTTACTGCTACCTGGTCTAAGTTTTTGTGAACCGAATTGATCTCGTTTCCCAGGTAGCGACTGGGACAGGTAATATCGGAAATGATTGTATCAAAAGAAGCTTTCATGTTTTCCGTTTTTTGAGAGTTTAAGGGATGCGTTCGCGGCTGTTTTTGTTGTTAAAAATGAAGAAGGGCAGGGAGATAAGCGCTTTGTTTAATTAACCCCGGAGGTTATATGATAGTCCGACATGTCGTTTCCGTCTTTTTGAAGAAAACCCTTCAATTTCTGGATGAGTTTTACTTCCAATTGCCGAATTCGTTCCCGGGTTATTCCATAGCGCTTTCCGATTTGTTCAAGGGTTTCAGGATGTTCTGATAGCAGTCGGTTTTCAAAAATATCGCGCTCTTTGCCCTTCAGAGTTTTCTGGAACTCCCTCAGTTTTTCTTGAAACAGTTTTTTGGTCTCTAAATCAGATAATTTTTGCTC
>JAGHDE010000136.1 GCA_021160085.1 Pseudomonadota bacterium
CCCGTAGGCATTAGTCACAGCCTTTCCCGGTGTAGTGGCGGTTATGGTTGCCTCTCCCGGAGCAACTCCGGTGATCTCTCCTAAATCATCAATAAAAACTATCGAATAATCAGATGATGCCCAGCCCACAACCTGGTCCTCAAACAGCCCGCCTTTCTCATTCAGAACTTTAGAGCCCAACTCAAGTTTTTCTCCCACCGTCAGTTCCACTTCATCCGGTTCAACCTTTATAGACCCGAGGATGGATACCTTGCATTGACATACTGCTTTCTCTCCTTCCTCAGAAGTTACGGTAATGGTAGCCTTACCCGAACTAACTGCAGTTAATACCCCGTTTTCCACTGTAGCAACATCCTCATTAGAACTTGCCCAGGTAAGAACAGCATCGGGTACTGGTTCGTTTTTCTTGTCAAGAGCGGCAAACTTGAGCTGGAAGGTTTCACCCGCGGTATTTAACTCTATTGATTTCGGCTCCAAATGAATCCAGCTCACCTTTTGACCACACCCGGAAAAAACAAACAAAGGAAACAGAAACAATAAAATTGCAATGATCGCGCCCTTTTTTACCATCATATCATCTCTCCTTATTTTTGATTAACGTCTTTAAAATCATAAAAAAGCCCCTTCGTTAACGGTATAAGGAAGGGGCTTTTTTGTTGTGATTATTATAAATTACTGCAACTAATAATCTTACTTGGCTTTTCGGGAGAGGAAGCGCACATCACCGTAATCAGCCCCCATCCAGGTTGGATTTTTGTGGCCTTTAAAGTCGAGCATCGTACGGTGATTATTAACGACATCGACAATATCAATTAAATCTTCCATGCAACCTACTCCTGTCTCGCTGTTGTTGTAGTCCCTCACCCATGTTCGCCAGAGGCGGCCGGCCTGGTCATAATTTTCTTCATAGGTCTGCACTTGCTGTTCCGGTTCATTCCAAAGGACTCTCTTGCTGTAAGTATAAGCCGGGTCTTTGCTTGTAATTTCAACAACATACATCCATCTTCTCTGCCAGCTTCCGAAATTCATATACGTCTGCTCACCGGATTCGTCGATATTATAATCCGTATAACCGGCTGAAGCCCGGTCATCCGGCCAGTCATAGTCAATGTAGGTAGGCTGAAGAATTTCTACCGAAGGAAGCATTTTGTAATCATTGGGAAATTCGGTGGTGGAGAGTTTCTGCCAGAAAATATTGTAGTCATCCCAAAGCATGTCGCTACCGAAGATCGGATCCTGGGTATCTCGTCCCGACATCCGCCGGATTCTTCTCATGGAAGCGATATAAAGCAGAAACTCATCCGCCTTGTCCGCCGGGATATACCGTTTCCGCACATAGGAGGTGCCGGAAATATCGCGGGGATAAATAAACGTCCCTGATATAACATAATGAATCTGTTCCGGGTTGGGTTTAAGTCCCTCCGGTCTCCAGTCGGTACAGTTCATGTAACGGCTCACATTCAAATGCTGCCGCATCTCCCGCTCCGGCTTATTCTCCCGGGTATAGAGTCGGAGACGCATGGGCCGCATGGCAAAGCTGTCACCTAAATAGGGATTATCAGCCCACTGGATAAGCTCCGCTCCGTTCTTGGGATGCATAAAAGCAAAACCACCCACATACCCTTCCAGGGTTACTCCATCGTCAGCAATATGAATGTTCTTGGCTGATTCCATCGTCTTAGCCATCCAGCCCCGTCCGAGGTGGTACTGGTCGGTCTCCACAATCTTCATCGGAGCCAGGGGAGCAAAAGAATTCGGGTCCAAACGGTCATAAAGACTTTTGGGCAGAAGCTCTTTTAATCCGGGATAGTCCTTGTAATTACTCGAATCTATTACCATCCCCGCCTTTATTTCCGGGGCCACCTTGCCCACCTTGTCCTTCACCTTGAAGCCCAGCATCTTGGCAAAGTCTTCAGCTAATTGCGGGTCTTTGGTTGTCCAGGCATCACAGGGAGAAGCAAGAAACAGCAGAAATCCTGCCACAACCGCCATCGAAATCAATGGCAAGCTTTTCTTTACCATCTTAAAAATCATTTTATGTTCTCCTTCCATAAATAAATAAGGGGGGTGGCGGTTAATCCCGCCACCGCACATCATTTTTTCAATACTACTTGGTTAAAACTGGTACTGAATTCTCACCCAGACTTCATCCCGGTCTTCCCAAATCCCGAACGACTGCCAGTCATCGCTGATGGTGGGAGTTGGAGTTCCATTACCGCCAATGGGCTGGGTATGATTGGTGCTCTTCCCAATAAACAGATACCCGATCTGGGGACGCCAGTGATTTCCCATCTTGAAATCGATCTTGGATTTTATCCACATTGCCTGGCAGTGATGGTCATATACGGTGAGCATAGAAGGGCACACGTTTTCGTGAAAATATTCGGTTCTCAGCAACAGGGTAGTATAGAACTGGTTTTTGGGAAACGTCCAGCTATAAAGCGGCACCGGACGAGGGGCGTCAAGCCCTCCCCTGTATTTAAGGGTATGCTGGTGAAAAAACTGGCCGCTCACAAACACGTTCTTTTCGGGATTGAGCCACTTCATCCTCATCGCCCAGTCAAAGCCGATCATGTAACGGATCTGGTCATATTTTCTAAGCGCCAGCGCATCTGCCGGCAAAGTTGTATTACCGGTATTAAAAGTTTTCTCAAATTCGTAGAGCGCTTCAACCCGCAAAACCGGATTGGCAGCCTGCCCGAGCATCGGGCCAACACCATAAAGCTCCCGGTTGAGGGTAAATCCGACTACTTTCATCCGCCTGTACTCCCGGTCCATCCTGAGGGACATTGGTACGGGCGGCATTCCGGGCAGAGGTGATTGAAAAGAACCCGGAGCAAAGGGCAACAGGCCCTTATAGTTAAGAACACTGTCATGCTGGAAACCCTGCCAGAAGTTTAGGGTCATAAATGCATTCTTATAATTAAACTTAATTCTTGCCCCGTATTCGGAATTTTTAAGGGCGGTGGAGCGTTCTTTCTTATAGAACTGAACCGGAAGGGGGACAAAATTCTGGGGCACTCCCCAGACTCCCCACTGTTTCTGCACTCCGGAAGGATACTGCCCGGGAACCATGACCCCCCCGGCCTTGTGAACATCGGCATAGGTAGGCAGAAGTTCGCCGGTCTCCTTCACATCGCCCGGGTTCCAGTAAAGTTCCACTGAAGTATCGAGGATAGGCCCAAAATTCCCGGTATAAAATTCAGTCTTTACCATCCACTTGGGAATTCGCATCTCTTCATACCCTTCGGTGTCGTAAAACGGACCCCGTCTGATATCGAGGGGGTTGATGACGTCCATAAGCCGCAAACCGTCCGATTCACCCCAGCCGATCTGCTGCTTTCCTACCCGTAATAAGAATTTGTCACCATAGTAGCTTACATAAAACTCCCTCAGTATCTGATCAAAACTGTCATCAAACTGAAGATTCTTCCTGGATGTTTCGAACCTTCTTTCGAAGTGTCCGTGGTC
>JAGHDE010000112.1 GCA_021160085.1 Pseudomonadota bacterium
GGGTTCCGCTGGCAAACGATTCTTCCAACGAAGACTATCCCCGGGGAATGGATCTCTCGTTAGATTATATTGAAAAAATTGAAATAGTAAGAGGCCCGGGGTCAGCTTTATGGGGCGCTGATGCTTTTTCCGGGGTTGTTAATTTGGTTACCAGAAATGGAAAAGACCAAGACGGAATTACCCTTTCGGGAAAAAGTGGATCGTTTAAAACCGCTGGCGGCAATTTTACTGCCGGCTATAAATGGAACGATGTTGATTGCTTCCTTTTTGGGTCCACCCTCGAAAGCGAAAATTTTGAGGCCAACCATTCAGGCAACAATCGGCAAAAAGATTCTTTTAAGGAACTGTATGGAAAGGTTACCATAAACAACTGTTTAACCATTTCCGGTCGTTACAGTCATTACAAGGACTACTTCACCATCAACCTTCTCGATCGTCACACCGGCCTCCATCGAACGCCGTTCTCTTTTGTTCAGATGTCATATAATGATCGATGGTGGGAAAAAGTAGATGCTACTCTCAAATTTTACACCCACTATTTCCGAAACTATAATAAAGAAGATTGGCTGTTCAAAATTCCCCAGCTCGGCTTGTCATTTCCGGTGGAAACCAGATTCAGTCAAAGTGACTGGCGTCACGGTTTAGAAACAAAATTTGACACCGAGTGGAAGGATAGCCATCTTCTTACGCTGGGATTTTCCTGGGAATATGACGATGGATCCTCCACCAACATTTCGTTGAATGGAATTAGGTTTCCTCTCTATCCTCGTTTCCAAAACGACCGTTTTGCTTTCTATCTTCAAGACAAATATCAGGTCTCTGACACGATCGAAATAACCGCTGGAGTTCGTTATGATAAACACGAAGACTATCATAGAAAAATAAGCCCCCGTCTCTCTTTTGCCTGGTTCCCTGACGACTGGGTGGATTTAAAGCTTTTTTATGGACAGGCATTTCGCACTCCCGACCTTCTGGCCCTGACCACAGCTGATAGTGTAACCCCGGAAAAAATCGAAAGTTTTGAAGGAGAAATCACCTTAAGGGGAAAATGGAGTGTTATTGTTCAGGGAAACTACTTCTATCATATATTGGATGATTTACTGGAAAATGCAGCCACAGGAACAGCCGGCCAAAGGAGAAAAGAGGTTGAACAAGGCACCGAAATCAGCTTTAAGGTTTCTCCATTAAACAACCTGAGCCTGTACGCCAACCATACCTTTCTGTTTGGCGAACGCCAAAGAAATGAGCCCCGAAGAGTGACTTATCAATGGCCGCTTCCGGGGCTTCCCGGAGGAGGCCTTTCCCTGGAAAAAGTCTTCCATCTGGCTCCGGATAACGTTCTGAAAATAGGGGGGAGTTACACCTGGCAAAAATACACCATGAATATGGAAGTTAACTATATTGATAGCCGGGATGTTGATGGGGGTTTTTACAACATCAAAAAAAGCAGTCTTTCTCCTTACTGGACAACAGATTTGAATTTAATCTCCGAGGGATTATGGGAGGGGAGGCTGGATTTTTCTCTGAAAATTAGAAATATTTTTAATAGCCACTTTAAATATCGGGGAGAAAATGAGCTTCTTAAGGGAAAAGAAAGGAGCATGTTTTTTGAAGTCTATTTAAAGTGGTAATGCCCCCGGTTCAGCCATACTGGGTTGGATCCTCGATCCCGGCTTCCTTGAATCCCTTCCGGCGTATCTGGCAGCTCTCGCATTCACCGCAAGCCCTCCCGTCAGGCAGGGGATCGTAGCAGCTATGGCTTAAAGCATAATCTACCCCTAAATCTATTCCCTTTTTTATGATTTCTGCCTTGCTCAGGCTGATAAGAGGCGTGTGAATCCGGAAATGCATTCCTCCTTCTACCCCTGCTTTTGTGGCTAATCCAGCCATCTTCTCAAAGGCATTGATATACTCCATCCGGCAATCAGGATAGCCACTGTAGTCTATTGCATTGACACCAATAAATATATCTTCAGCTCCAAGAACTTCAGACCAGGCAAGCGCATAAGAAAGAAAAATGGTGTTTCGGGCGGGAACATAGGTGGGCGGTATTCTCTCTCCTGCTTTTCCGATCTGTTTCCTTTTGGGCACAGCAATCTCTCTGCAAACAAGAGCTGACCCTCCTATTTTATCGAGGGCAAGCGAGAGGATGAGATGTTCTTTGACTCCAAAATCAGGGGCGATCTTCTTTGCCTTCTCTACCTCGACTGAATGTCTTTGGCCATAATCAAAACTCAGGGCATAGATTTCAAATCGCTCATTTTTAGCAATAGCCATGACAGTGGTAGAATCTATTCCTCCACTAAAAAGAACCACTCCCTTCTTTTTCATATTAAATCCCTCTTTTCCTTGTTGGCCAAATTATTTTATGAATCTGAATCTGAAGGTGTACGAACAAGTTTTCTTCCAGTATCCATTTTGCCAGTTGCCGGGGTTCTAATTTGCCAAAAACCGGAGCAAAATGGATTGAATTTTCAATCCTTCCCCCCTTCTTTTTATGGCTTCCCCCCATTCGCTCTATTAAGGCCCTGGCATAATTAAAATCCTCCCGACTTCCGATTACAAATTTCACTTCATCCTGATCGGATAAATAGTCTAAGTTTTTCAAATTGTTGGCATCAGCCATCCCGCTGCCGGGACATTTAAAATCAACAATCCTCACACACTGATTACTGACTCGCCTGATATCAAGGCTTCCATTGGTCTCTAAAATAACCCGGTACCCTTGTTTTAATAAACCGTTCACCAAGACGGGGGTCTCGGCCTGCAGCAGTGGTTCTCCGCCGGTA